>JAUWBY010000311.1 GCA_030609605.1 Candidatus Eiseniibacteriota bacterium | reverse complement strand
GGTCGACCGCGAGAAGCTCTTGGGTATTCACGGCAGAAGTCGCAAGCCCCAGATGGAGCTCGCCGAGAAGTACGGCATCAAGAACTACGCTACACCGGCCGGTGGATGCCTTCTTGCTGACGAGAATTTCGCCAGGGGTTTGAGAGACCTCAAGAAGCACGGACGACTGACAAATCCTGAAGTGCGGATTCTGAGCTTCGGCCGTCAGTTCCGGCTGTCCGATACAGCAAAGCTGGTCGTCGGGCGGAATCACGCGGAGAACGAGCGTCTCTTCGAACTCAGACCTGAGGATGGTATGTTGGTGAAGGTCATGGGCCACAAAGGCCCAGTGGGAGTGTTTTCGGGCGACGCAACCGACGAGAATATCGAACTTGCCGGTCGCGTGGTCGCCCGCTACTCAGATAGCGAGGGGAACGAACCAGTGACTGTCAGGATCTGGAGCTCGGAGGACGACTCCAGGGAGATCAGTGTAGTGCCCTTCGGCTCGAGGGAAGTCAAGGGCCTGGCAATCTGATGAGGAACTCCGCGCTCACCGTTCTGGCAGTGTGCGTTATTCTTCTGTTCACGGCTGCCGCGACTCTGGGGCAGACGGCGGAAGGAGACGAGTCTGCTCGCCCGAGCGGCAGTCTCGCGCTCACGGCCTCCGCTGCCTATCCTGGGCTCGGGCAGCTTCTCAATGGCTCAGAGACAAAGGCTGCCGTCATCGGGGCGGCCGAAGCGTTCCTTCTGGCTCGTTTGGTTCTGGAGGACCGCTGGACGAGGAATTCGTACAGGAACTACGCGGAGACAGGTACGGCCGCCTGGTACAATGAGTATGCGGAGCATTACGACAGGAGACAGGCTCTCATCTGGTGGGTGGCTGTCGTGGCAATCTACGGTCTCATAGACGCCTACGTCGATGCACATCTGGTGGACTTTGATGATCCCCTGCCGGGGTATCTCGACGCTGTCTCGATAGCGCCCGGCCCGAGTGGAGATGAACTCAGGCTGGCCTTGAGCATTCGATTCTAGTCAGAAGGAACAGAGCCCGCGGGGGTGACCGCTTGTCCGCGCACGAGTGACAAGCTTTGCACCGACGGGTGCGAGGAGGTAGAGAGGATGGCAAGGGACAGCAAACGGAAGTCCGTGAAACCGAAGAGGAAGAGCTTCTACAGGGACTTCGTCGAGACCATTGTGACGGCCGTTCTGCTTGCCCTGATCCTCCGCGCGTTCGTTGTGCAGACTTTCAGGATTCCCTCCGGTTCCATGGAGGACACGCTGCTCATCGGTGACTTCCTTGTCGTGAACAAGTTCATCTACGGCATAAAGGTGCCGTTCACCGAGACGCGGATCCGCGGCGTCAGGGAACCCAAGCGCGGTGACATCATCGTCTTCGAGTATCCGAATCCCAATCCACGCGCGAGGAAAGAGAACTACGTCAAGCGCTGTGTCGGTGTTGAGGGCGACATCGTTGAGATGAAGAACAACGTCGTCTACATAAACGGCGAGCCCGTCACCGAGGACTACATCAAGCTCAAGCCACCGACTCCCAGATGGTCGACGTTCGGTCCTGTGAAGGTCCCGGAAGGGCAGCTTCTGATGCTCGGGGATAACCGCAACTACAGCGCCGACAGTCGCGACTGGGGTTTCCTCGACAAGAGCCTCATGCAGGGCAAGGCGATCGTCATCTACTGGTCGTGGGACAGTATCCTCAAGCGGCCTAGGCTAGAGCGCTTCTTCCAGCTCATACGCTAGCGGCCGGTCGTCCGTCTAGCTCCCCCCTTTTCGGCTTGACACTCCTGCTGTGCGGGACTATGTTATCGGTATTAGCAGTCGAAGCGCTAGAGTGCTAACAGCGCAAGTCCCGGAGGATGTGTGAGACGCGAAGACCTGACAACGCGCGAAGAGAGAGTTCTCTCAGCCATAGTCGAGACCTACATCCGATCGGCTCGACCGGTGAGTTCAGGCGCCGTAGTTCGACGCGGCTCGCTCAAGCTCTCGTCCGCGACGGTCCGGAACGTCATGCGTTCTCTTGAGGATCGCGGCCTCATCGAGCAGCCACACACGTCTGCGGGCCGGGTCCCAGCCGATCGTGGCTACCGATACTACGTCGATAGACTGATGGGTCCATCAGTCGTCTCAAACAGCGACAGAGCGCAGATCCGCGCGGGCATCTCGGTCCTCGGGGGACGGGACATAGCAACCGTCGTGACCGAGGTCTCGAGAATGCTGAGTGAGGTGTGCAAGCAGCTTGCTGTGGGCCTTGAGCCCGCTGTCGAGAGCGGCGTCATGGAGCGTGTGGAACTCGTCCACCTGGAGGAGGGCCGTTGTCTCGTGGTGGTGGGACTTCGATCGGGTCAGACCAGAAGTGCCCTCTTCAAGTGCAGGGAGAGCATATCGGAATCCGACGTTGCCGCTGCGACTGGACTCCTCAACGATTGGCTTGACGGTCTGTCGATTGCCGAGGCCTCGCAGCTTCTGGGAAAGAAACTCAAGGAGAAGGACTGTCCATTCCGCGATCTCATCGGAGGTATCCGCGATCGGTGGGACCGGATCTTCCATCTGCACGACTCGGAACGTGTCCACTACGAGGGCGCGCGATACATACTGGGGAATCCCGAATTCGCAGGAGATGCCTCGCTTCTTGGGGAGATCCTCGACAGCGAGGAGGCACTGGCTGATCTGGTGCGCAAGCCGGGAGGCCGCGAAGTCGTCGTGACGATTGGTCACGAGAACCGCCGGCGAAAGATGGCAGGCGTCTCGCTTATCGTTGGGAGCTACCGCGTCGGCGAGACCGTCGGGC
>JAUWBY010000053.1 GCA_030609605.1 Candidatus Eiseniibacteriota bacterium | reverse complement strand
GGTCGACGGCACATGGTACGTCAGGACCGTTCCCGGCGAGAATGGGTTCGGCGCACTCCAGACAAGGCTCGTTCCACCTATGATGTCGTCATCAGGCACATCGAGCGGCTCGGAGTACATCGCGTCGGAGACCTGGAGGATTCCCCAACCCATCAGCGTATCCGGTGATGCGCTCTCGGTGGCCGTGGAATGAATGGCGTCGATCACGTCCTGGGGCGCCCACTCGGGATGTCCTTGTATGAGCAGGCCGACGGCGCCGGCAGTGATCGGGCAGGAAAACGATGTCCCGCTCGAGAACCCGTAACTGGAGGTATCCTCTGTTGTGGCAACGTACGCGTAAAGACCGAGCGCCATCACATCCGGCTTGATCCGCCCATCGTACGTCGGACCCACGGAGCTGAACCAGACGCGGTAGTTGTCGCAGTCGACGGCGCCGACACTCAGCACGCTATCACCGTCTGCCGGGGCGATCATGTACAACCAGGGATTACTACCCTCATTTCCCATCGAGTTCACGACGACGATTCCGCGCGCCGCGGCCATGTCAGCGGCAACCGTCGTCGTGCAGGTGTTTCCATCCATGTCGGCATACGTGTACCAGTCGAGATAGCCGAGCGAGCTCGAGACGACATCCGCTCCGAGGCTGTCCGCGTATTCGACCGCCTCTACCCAGTAGTCTTCCTCCGCTTGGATTTCCTCATCAACCATCTCGGTCTTGCAGAGGATGAAACCCGCGTTGTACGAGCCTCCGCAGATCTCTCCGGCGTACATGCCGCCGACGTTCGACAGAGTCGCTGTCCCATGAGAGTCCTGCCCGCTGGGATCGCCCGGCTGATTGGATGTGACGGCATCATCGTTGATGAAGTCGCGTTCACCGATGATGTCGAGATGACGGTAGGCTTGGTGGTCGGTATCGAAACCCGTATCCAGCATCGCGATGATGACGCCCGAACCGTCGAATCCATCGTCGTGGAGATCTATGATCTGGACCTGGTCGTTCTGACAGTATGAATCTCCGTAGTCGAACGTGCGCATCCCGTGCTGCTCACGTATCTCGTCCGTGGCCGGGACAATGACGGGTATGGGCTTCGTTCCCTTCGCCACCGGCCGGACCTCACGGACGAACGGGAGAGCCGCGATCGCTTCCGCTTCGTTGAGATCCGCTCTGACCGAAACAGCATTGAGCCAGCGGCTCCGCGCCACGATCTCGACCCCCGTTGCCGCGACCGCGTCAACATACTCCGCGGCCACCGGCAGGTCGTTGATGTTGACCTCCATCCCTACCTTGGCCCGTCGCTCGAGTGCCCTCTCGGTGAGCGCTGCCTCGAAGTCAGCTATGGCCGCCTCCAAGCTCCCTCGAGAGAGCGCCTTGTCGGTGAAGAAGACCCACAGCTTCGCGCTACCAACGGGACTCTCGACAGAGAGACTCGTCCTGGCTATCAGTGATGTGGCTGAGAGAAGAATCGCTACCACCGAGAGGACCGCGACGACTCGGGGTGTTTGTGCCCGCATGACGACCTCCGTGCCATGAAATGGTCTAACTCGTGCATATTACGTTAGTTACCATTCTAGCACGGATTGCACCATATAGCAAGCTCGTCCATTGGACCGAGACCTCTACCGGAAGTCGCCGGCGTCTATTCCGAGATTTCTGAGATGGCGGTGGAAGGCCGGACCTTGGATTTCCGCGAGGTCCGCTGCGGCTTTGACGTTGCCACCGGTCATCCGCAAGAGGTGGGAGAAATAGGCTCGCTGGAACCGCTCGCGAGCGTCTCTGCTGGCGGCCTCGTAGGTGGGTGGATGCTCCGGGAACTGGAAAGGCTCACTGTTGATATGCTGCGCCTGTATCGTATCGCTGTCACACCTGATGATGGCGCCTATTATTGCATTCAGGAGTTCACGAACATTGTTCCGCTTCCAATCGCGCTCGGCCAGCGTCTCGAGCGCACCCTGCGATATGCCAAGCCCGCCTCGACCCATCTTTTTCCCCTGCTTCCGGACGAGGTGGCATGCGATTAGCGGGATGTCCTCCTTCCGGTCTCGCAAAGGCGGAACGTGGATCGGGTACTGGTTCAGGCGGAAGTAGAGCTCCTCGCGGAATAGCCCCTCCGCGATGCGTCTCTCGATATCCTGATTTGTCGCGGACACAATGCGCCCGTCAAAAACGTGTGCCTGGTTCCCCCCCATCCTCTCAAATCGGTGGTCCTGCACTGTCCGCAACAGCTTCGGCTGGACATCGGCCGGCATGTCGACTACCTCATCAAGAAAGAGAGTCCCACCCTTCGCGTACTCCATCTTCCCGATTCTCTGCCGCTTCGCGTCCGTAAACGCTCCGGGTTCGTGGCCGAAGAGCGTGCTCTCCGCTATGGTCGCTGTGATTCCGGCGCAGTTCACAGCCACGAATCTGCCGCGCCTCTCTTTGGAGCTCAGCGCGTGGATGGCCTTGGCAACAAGCTCCTTGCCGGTCCCGGACTCCCCGGAGATAAAGACGGCCACGTCCATCGGTGCGACACGCTCGATCTCTCGCTTGAGCTTCCGGATGGCCGGGCTCTCCCCGACTATGGCATCGAGAGCATCGTCTATCTCCGCATCGATCAGCTCCACAGCGCGGCGGTTCCGGGCATCCTCGATGGCAAGCTTGGCAACATGGACTATCTCGTGGACGGAAGGACCTGTCCCCTTTGTGACATAGTAGAAGGCGCCGCTGCGTATGCTCTCGACGACGTGAGACATCTCCGTCAGCTTCGTAAGCATGACAACGGGAAGACCGGGATCCTGCTCTTTGATCTTCTCCAGCAGATCGATACCGCTCATATCGCTCTGAAGATCAATGTCGAGGAGAACGAGATCGTACGACCTCTCCTTCACTGCCCTCATCCCGGAGTTTGGATCACCGACTACCGTGCAGTTGAGATGTTCCGAGACGAGGGCGGCTATGTCCTCAGCGAAATTCGTCTCGTCATCCACCATGAGGACCCTGGGTCTATCGTCCTTCGTCAAGTCTGCTCCCACGTTCTCCTCCGTCGTGTCTCAGAGACTCCACAGCTCAGCCGACTCAGATCATACGCCTCTGCCGCACCAATCTGTCTAGCACACATCCAGCCTCAGCTCAAACGTCGTCCCCTCTCCAGGCCTCGATTTCGACACCCGAAGCGATCCTCCTCGCTTCACCAGCATCTCCCTTGATGCCGCAAGTCCGTGCCCACCTCCCTCTCGCTCTGAGAATCCTTCTTCGAAGATGCGCTCCTGGAGATCGGGCGGGATCCCTCTCCCCGAATCGACGACGAGGACAACTACCTGGCTACCCTCCCCCACGGCCAAGACCTCAATGCGCCGGATCTCGGCTCCCTCCACGGCCGCAATAGCGTTCGCGAGCAGATTCTCGATCACGAAACTCAACTCGCTCCTGGTCACGAAGACACGCACTCCCTCAACCGTCGATGTCACCGGCACGAGGAGATCGATCCCGTGCTCGTTGAGATCCACTCTTAGGACACCGGCCGCTCTCCGGATCTCGCCGATCACCGAAGACGACACTTCCAATCTGCACGCGAGCTTGAGCGCATTCAGATTGACGTCGAGAGCCCCCATTATTTCATCTAGAAGCATCTGAAGCGATGCTGAATGTTTCATGTTGGGAAGTCCGCTGGGAAGGTTGCGGATCATCCGCCGGCACGATGTCACGTCACGGCCCAGGGCTGCCACGACCTTGGACGCCACTCCAATGCGTGCGGCTTCACGGAAGATCGAGACAATGCGGGGGAGTCCAATCCCGGCAACGTTGTCCACGGCCTCACGGTATCGTTCAACGAAGGCTTGCGGAGGAGCGTAGTCGATGCCCGAGAGCATGGCGAGCTGTTCGCGGAGTCTTCTGAGCGTCCGCGTCGCCGCGAGCTTCCCATGACCGGCCGTCTTGAGTTCATCCAGCAGTCCGTCGAGCGATCGCTCACGATCAGCCCGCGGGATGAGCCAGCGACGGAGCGATGCGATCGATTGCCTGCGGACACGCGGGACGCATGCGCTGCCACCGACAGCCAGTGCAAGACCAAGGACAATGAAGGACCAGATGGCCACGGGAGCTTTCTCTAGCGCGAGGAGGAGAGCTGACTCATATTCGCGCACCATGACGCCGCGTGTCCCGTTCGCGTAGACGATTGCTTCTGCCGGGCAGCTCCCGTTGTACCCCAGATAGCCGGGATCTGCAGCGAGGGGGCGCAGCCCAAGATCGAATGCGAATACGCTTCCGTTATCGGCAACGGCGATCAGCACGGGGCAATCCATGGGATCCATTTCAATAACGGCAACATTACCGAGAGACGCTCCCACATCGACTTCTCCAACTCCCTCGAGCGCTGAGCCGTTGAAGCTGAAGCTCCTCAGGAAGCCGTCGGCGCTCGCCACGAACAGGACTGCTTCGCCATCGACATCAGCAATTGTGACACCATTGACACTGCTTCCGTTCGCCCAGCGCGCCAGCAATTCTCCACTCGAACCACTCCGGATCGAAAAGGACAGAGAGTCGGGCGCGCCTGAAGACTTCGTCCCAACCCAGTGCACGACTTCGATCACGCCGTCGCCATCCAGATCGGCGCACTCCGCGAAGCAGAATGTGAATGGCCCTGCCGTCTTGTGGCGCCAGAGAACAGATCCTCGCATATCAATGGCCGCCACGTACGAGCATGTGTCAACCATATCGTCCACGATTGCCATATTGCATGGAGAACTCAGGCCGAGAACCATGTCATCGATACCATCGCCGTCCAGATCTCCGAATGCCACTTGCTCCTGCGGGCTTCCCGCGAACGGCACGAACCAGTCGATCTCGTCGGCCGCGATATCGCCGAACCCCACACCCCGCGGATACTTGCACAACCCGGCTCCCACCGTGAAGACGACCGACTCTGCCACACCATCGCCGTCGGTGTCAAAAGCCCGAGGCGCCCCGATCCCCCCATCCCAAACACCGCTGGGCCTGCGGTAAGGGGCGATGTCGAGAGACAAGGCGAAGAGCGAATCTCCTGATGCGCTCCTCTCATCAACAGCCGCCGCCCACACTTCCAGAAGAACCTTGTCTTCCTTCTGACGCGACAGCAGTAGCTGGGGGACGCCGTCACCCGTCAGGTCCAGCAAGCCTCCTTGACGGATCGGCACCCATGAGTTCTGCTGGTTCATGATATTCTGACTGTCCCGCGTGATTTTCCTCACTCCCCAGTAGTAGTATTCGCCGTTCGCGGATCTGTTGAGCGTAATGAGTTCGTGCGCACCGTCGCCATCCAGGTCAACGAGCCAGCTTGCTCTCAGATTGGGCACCCGTGGCGAGTACTCCACAAACCTGTACGGGAGACTGTCGCTGTCATCCAGCAAACCCCCGCCTCCGGAATCGCATGATGAGAGCGCCACGCACATGAGAAGGAGCGCAAGCATAGCCGCCGGCACTGCCGCGCCAAGATTACTCCGTGTGACATGATGATCCAGAGCCACTCCACGGCCTCGCATTTCGGTCGGCTTCCTCATTCGATCACCCTCAGACACACCTCGAAGACAGCGCCTTCTCCAGGCGCCGACTGCAGCAGTTTGATCAATCCACCGCGGTGTTCGAGAAGCTCCCTGCTCCGCGCCAGACCGTGTCCGCCTCCATCGCGATCACTGACACCCTCACGGAAGATCTCGTCCTGTATCTCAGGTGGAACACCCTTTCCGCTGTCCTGAACCGTCACGGTCGCCCGCCGGTCTGCCACAGTGACAGTGACCCGGATCGTCGCCTTCTCACGCTCCGCCACCGCCTTGAGTGCGTTTCCTATCAGGTTGTCGAAGACGAACGTCAGCTCCCGTGGAGTCCCAATCACATTGACTGCTTCCACGCTACCGATCTCGGGTCCTGCGAACGTCAACCCTGGGCGCGCAAGTTCCGTCCGCCTCGAAGACAAGACGCGGCCCAGTTCAACGCCGAGCTGCGACGATCGTTCAAGCTCGGCCGCGTGCTTCGCGGCCGCGAGCCCTTCATCTACAACAGGAAGTGAATCATCCAATCGCTTCTGAAGAGCGAGCGCATCGCCGGTCGCCGGGATCTCGGCCGAGAGTCCGGTGATGACCACCCGCGCCTCTCTCAGCGAGGCAACAAGCCGGGCCACAGACTCCGGCGCAAGTCCCAATCTCGCCGCCTCCCCTGCTATCGATTCAACAGTCGGAATGCCTATCTCTCGCGCATTCCCCACCGCCTCGGCGAAGCGTTTCCTGAAAGCCTCCGGTGGATCAGTATCGTAGTAGGAAAGCATCGTGAGCTGCTCGCGTACGCGGCGGAAGGTGGAAGTAGCAGTGAGCTTCCCGTGGCCGCCTGTCCTGAGTTCCAGAAGGAGGTCATCTACGGCGGCCCCTCGAATCTTGCGCGGGATCAACCGCCGTCGGAGCGTAGCGAGTGTGCGCCGACGCCAGGACGGCACAGAGGCAACGATGCCAAGAACGAGAACGAGACCACCTATCGGTCTGAGCCAGACAAGAAGGCGCTTCACCCACGGCGACAGCGGGTTCTTCTCAAGATAGAGAAAATAGAGGTTGGCGCACGTCTGCGTTATCACGCCGCGCGTCGGTTCACCTCTCATGGGGAAGACCGCTTGAACAATGCCGTCGTGGCGGGTGGGGGCACCCTCACCGGTCGAGAGCGCGGCCAACGGCCGGAGGTCCAGATCGAGTGCCACGAACGTTCCGAGTACGGTCTTCGCCATTACGCCCGAAAGCCCCGAAGGCAGCCCGAAGTCCACACGCCGCGCCACTGAGATTCCTTCTTTGCTCTCGAAGACCGCATCCTGCACAAATACGCCCTCCGCGAACGCGTACCGTCTCACTGTTCCGTCAGCCAGCGCCACAAGGACCCGCTTGCCGGCATCCGTCTCCAGGATCTCCACGCTGTTCGCTGAACAGCCAAAGGGTATCAAGGCGAGGGGCTCTCCATCCGATGCTCGCCAGGCACGGAGGGAATAGTCGTCCACGAGTTGGCCTCCACCAATGGCAGTGAGGATCTCCATTACTCCATCACCGTCCAGATCATCGACGGCAAGGTCAACCTTTGTAGAGAACCCGGCCAGTTCCCTCCACCACAGGACCTCACCACCCAGATCGACCACGATGATGTAAGCCAGCGAATCATTCCAATCCCCTGCACCAGCACCATTGCCGGGAGACTCCGTCCCGATGATGATCTCCTCGATTCCGTCTCCGTCCACGTCTACGATCGTCGCCGTTCCGGTCGGCGTAGAGGCCGTCGGGAGCCGCCATATGATCTCTCCGGTCTCCCAGTTCACCAGCCAGATCCCGCGTGGCCTCCGCAGCAGTCCTGTGACCACGGCGACGGCTGTCGATTCTTTGGTGCCGTTCCCGTCGAGATCGAACGCGCCGATGACGCTTGCTGACCCACCCCAGCGTCCGGTCCTTGACACGCTTCCGGTCGCGTCCCAGACAACAGTGCCGATCGTTCTTCGAATCGTTCCCTCCCTGTTGACAACAAGCTCCTCAAACACGAACGTGACGTCCTCACCGGCGGCCTGTTGCCACCAGACAAGCTCGGGCAGCCCGTCACCCGTAAGGTCCGTGACGCCCATAAGGAACGACTTGAATGAGAGGTTGATCTGCTGCACAGAGTTGTGCTGCGCCTCAAGCAATCGGAATACGCTTATGTAGTGGTCGCCGTCCGGATCCTTGGAGAAACAGACGCCTTCGTCGATTCCGTCGCCATCGAAATCCCCGGCCGCGAACGTCAACCGCGCATTGTTGGGAGGAGATGCGTGCGCGAAGCTGTACGGGAGCATGGCCGGATCGTCAGGGAGACGGTGGGTACCGTCCCCGCACGAGGAGAGGAGGACTGCCAAGAGAGCAATCAGAAGGATAGCACAATAGTGGCTGGACTTGGCGCATCTGTATCGCATATTTCGTAACTATATCACATCTCGGGGGTTCTTTCAAGCAGGCTTGCCGAGCGAACAGGCCCGCCTAGCGGGCACGTTTGCTGGTGGGCAAACTGCCCCCGCGGGCAAGCTTGCCGGACGTGCCGAGAGGGAGCCTGAGTACAGACTCCCTCTCGATAGTGACCCGCGATGTAGTAACCTGCGACACATAGTGATCCGCGGTCGGATGCCGCTTCGACTATCCGTTAAGCGCCTTGTACTTCAAGGGCTCGAAGTTGACGAAGTCGGAGTGGTTGATGATGAACGCCTCCGTCGTATGACGGTGACCGTTCCCTTCACCCGCGTGCACGGCGATCATATGACAGATGTCGCTCGGAATCCCGCGCTGGAAAGCCAGAGCTGTTCCGGAGAAGGGATGCCTCAGATCCAGGCCCTTCTCGCACTTCAGGAACTTCTTGCCCTTCCGCTCGTACTCGAGACACTTCCCCACGTCGTGAAGAAGCCCTCCCGAGATGAGATGATCCCGATTGATGGGAAGTGCATCGCCGTATTCCGCCGTCATGACCGTAGCAATGGCGATTGCTGTCCTGGTCACCGCCCGCGTGTGGTCGATCAGGCTGAAGTCCGTCTCGATCAGAAGAGTGAACGGGATCTCGGTGAGATCTTTCGCTGTCCAGCCGCCCTGCTCCGCCGCCTCAGTCCAGACGTCGAGCGTCTGCTCGCGAAGTGTGCGGTCCTTGATGAGCTCGAGCTCCGGGAAGAGCTCCCTGATGTCTTCAGACAGTGCCATCCGTGACTCCTGGGTCTCGGCCATTGTTATCTAGCTCCTCGTCTCATGGTTGGCGCGTTCCTCAAGCTTCGCTCTCGCATAGTTCAACAGCCCGCCGGCGTCACGAATGGCCAGGATCTCAGGCGGGAGCGGCGGGAACTCGAACACGTTCCCTCCGATAGCTATCTTCCCACCATCCACATCCAGAACCGCTTCGTCGCCATCCTTGAATGCGGCCACTGCCTCGGGACACTCGACAAGCACGAGGCCCTGATTGATCGCGGCGCGATAGAAGATCCTAGCAAAGCTCTCCGCGACGACGGCTGCGATCCCGACAGCTTTGAAACCCAGCACGGGCTGTTCTCTCGAGCTCCCGCAACCGAAGTTCGTGCCTGCCATCACAATGTCACCCTGCTTGACTGCCCCGGCGAAATCCGCATCCAGGTCCTCAAGCAGATGAGGTGTTACTTCCTCTGCCGTCGAACACGTGTAAGTGTACTTCCCGGGGAAGAGCATGTCGGTGTTGATATCGTCGCCGTACTTCCAGACTTTCAAGGATCACCTCCCTGCATCAGCCAAGGGTCATCTCCCAGCGTCAGCGGCCGGTCTCTCTTGAGCATCCGGCGCCGCCTCAGCCGCTACGAGACCTTCCTCGGGTCAGTCACTTTGCCCGTGACGGCCGATGCCGCCACTGTCTCGGGACTCGCAAGTGCCGTCTCTGCGTCTTTGCAGCCCATGCGTCCCTTGAAATTCCTGTTCGCCGTCGAAAGACAAAACTCTCCAGGCGCCAGCACTCCCTGGTGCGCACCGAGGCACGGCCCACACCCGGTGGGTAGAAGTACGCCTCCGGCCCTCACGAGCTTCTCCATCGTCCCGTCGGCCAGTGTCGTTTCGAGTACGGCCCGCGATGCGGGCAGAAGCAGTAGCCTCACTCCCGGATTGACCTTCTTCCCTTCAAGGAAAGCCGCCGCAGCGTGAAAATCAGAGACGCGACCGTTCGTGCAAGTCCCGATGAGAGCCTGGTCGATCGGGCGTCCCTCGACCTCCGATATCGGTTTCACGTTGTCCACCTTGTGCGGCATTGCGACGACAGGTTCGATGGCCCCGAGGTCGTAGTCGAGCTCTCGTATATACTCGGCATCAGGATCGGCCCACACCGGTTCATATCCCGACCGCGCGACGCCGACAGATGTCAGATACTCCTCGGTCACCGAATCGAACGGAAAGACGGCGATCTTGGCGCCCATTTCAATACCCATGTTGGCGACAGTGAAGCGCTGCTCCATGTCGAGCGATGCGACGTCACCGTGAAACTCGACGGCCTGGTAGGTCGCTCCGCCGGCGCCGATATCTCCGATGATAGTAAGGATGAGATCCTTCGCCGAAACGCGGGGCTTGAGTGCTCCCTTGAGCCTGATTCTGATCGTGGGCGGGACCTTGAACCACGTCTCTCCGACGAGCATGAGAGCAGCCGCCTCCGTCCGGTCGACACCGGTCGAGAACGCATTCACCGCCCCGTACGAACACGTGTGCGAGTCACTGCCGACGAGGATCATTCCTGGAGCCGCGTGTCCCTTCTCAACGACAACCTGGTGACAGATCCCGACGCCGACATCATAGAAGTTCTTAATACCGTACTTGCCCACGAACTCGCGCACTGACTTGTGACCGGAAGCTGTCTTCTCGTTCGCTGCAGGTATGACGTGATCGAGCACAATGATCGATAGATCATTCCGGACGACGCCGTACTTCTCGAGATCGTCCTTGATCTTGCCGATGATCGCCGCCGTGTTGTCGTGCGTGAGCAGATGCGCGGGACGTATCGGCACGATCTGCCCCGGCACTACACTCGGAAGCCCCGCGGCACCAGCAAGGATCTTCTGCGCGAATGTCTGTCCCATAGGAACTCCTCGGATCCGCAGGCGACCCGGAGTGGTCCCCGGGCCGCCCACACTTCTCCAGTTACAGATGGGCGATGATAGCGTCCGTCATCTCAGTCGTTGTGGCAGCGCCCTTCTTGATGACGTCGGGGCCGCCGGTGAGCTTCATCATGTCGTACGTCCGGACCTTGCCCTCGGCGATCACGGTTGCGATCGCGTCCCTGATCTTCGTCGCCTTCTCCGCTTCGCCGACGTGATCGAGCATCATGCAGGCGGAGAGAATCATTGCCATCGGGTTGACGATTGAAGGATCAAGCTCCTGATACTTCGGCGCGGATCCGTGCGTAGGCTCGAACACGGCGACCTCGTCACCGATATTGGCGCTGCACGCGAATCCCAGGCCACCGACGAGGCCGGCGAAGCCGTCGGACACAATGTCGCCGAACATGTTGCCGGAGACAATCGCGCCGTAGTCCTCGGGGTTCTTGGTGAGCCACATCATCTGAGCGTCGATGTTAGTGTTCCAGAGTTCGATTCCCGGATAGTCCTTCTGGACCTTCCTGGCTTCGAACATCATCATGCCCGACGTCTCCCTGATGACATTAGGCTTCTCGCAGACAGTCACGGACTTGTAGCCGAACTTCTTAGCGTACTCGAATGCCGACCTGCATATGCTGTGGCACGCCTTCCTGGTGAAGATGCGCGTCGAGATCGCAAGGTCCTCACCCGGCACGTCTTTGAACTTGGCCATCTTCACGTGTGTGTTCATGGCGTCGCGAACAACGGGCGGAGGATCGGTCCACTCTACACCACAGTAGAGACCCTCAGTATTCTG
>JAUWBY010000241.1 GCA_030609605.1 Candidatus Eiseniibacteriota bacterium | reverse complement strand
ATCGCGTCCCGACATGGGGACGGTGGCTGACCGCGGGTGTGGTCATGGGACTCTCGGCGATTGCCCGGCCGAACGTTCTGGTCTTCATCCCGCTGCTTTTCGTGTGGATCTGGCTTGTGGCGAAGAGAGCGGGGAGGAGAGATCTCGAGTCTCGAGGAAGACCGGGAGAGATAGAAAACGCTCACGGACGATTGTCGCTCGTGCGGGGCAGGACGCCTCTTCTGACGGCGGTCAGTCGCTCTGCACTGTTTCTGGTCGGCGTCGCACTCATTGTGAGCCCCGTGACGCTGAGGAACGCGGCACTTGACAGGGACTTCGTGCTCATCGCATCACAGGGCGGGGTCAACTTCTACATAGGGAACAACGAGCAAGCGGACGGAATATCGGCGGTCGTTCCCGGTCTGGGAGAGGCGTGGCGGTACGCCGACTGCAAGCGAATCGCGGAGAGAGAATCTGGGGTGCGCCTGAGGCCAAGCGAGGTGTCGGGCTACTGGTACGGTCTCGGGCGACGCTTCCTGCGCGACCATCCGGGCGCGGCGGTACGACTCTATCTCAAGAAGCTCGTGCTCTTCTGGGACAGCTTCGAACTCGCGAACAACAAGGACATCTACTTCTTCGGTCGGATGTCTCCGATCTTCCGCTCCCTCTCCTGGCTCCACTTTGGCGTAATCGCGCCTCTGGCTTTCCTGGGAGCCCTGGCCGCGCGCCGTCGCAAGGAGGCTTTGCTCCTTGCCCTTTTCCTCCTGTCATACATGGGCGGCGTGCTTCTCTTCTTCGTCAATGCGCGATACAGGCTTCCAGTCATCCCGGTCATCATCATCTTTTCATCGGGCGGAGCGCTCTGGTTGTGGGACCGCGCGAGAAGCCGGCAGTGGAGACCTCTGGCGGCGGGCATTCTCGCCGTGGCCGCTGTGGCCGTCTTCATCAACACCGATTTCTACGGAACGCACGTGGGAGACCGGGCGCAGACCCACAACACACTCGGTCTGGCACACGCATCAGCAGGCGAGTACACGAACGCTGTTGATGAGTTCCAGAGGGCCGTGGAGTTGTCACCGGGGTATGCGAAGGCCTATAACAACATGGGCATATCGCTCGAGCGGCTTGGGAACATCGATGATGCGTTCGCTGCATACACGCGCGCGACCGAGCTGGATCCGCAGTTGGCCTCGGCCCGGAACAACATTGGGACACTCTTCTGGCGGCGCGGCGATCTAGAGGAAGCATCGAGATGGTTCCGTGAGGCGCTGGAACGCGACCCGTGGATGCGCGAGGCGGGCTACAATCTCGGGTCGATTCTCTCCGAGCTTGGTGAGTTGAAAGAGGCCGAAGAGCAGCTGCGTCTCGTCATCCAGGCGAACCCCGACTTCAAAGAGGCTTGGCATGACCTTGCGGTGGTGCTGGAAGAGAGCGGCCGCGCCGGACCGGCCATTGCCGCTTACCATCGAGCCATTCTCATCGATCCGGAATACGCTGAGGCCAGGAACAACCTGGGGATTCTGCTCGCGAGGACCGGTCAGTTCAGAGAGGCTCTTTTGGAACTCGGGATCGCACTTCGCTTGGCGCCAGGGGACCGGAACATCATCGCGAACATGGAGCAGATTCGGGAGCTTGAGCGGCGGCGGGACGGCAGCCAATAGCCGCGAGGGGCTCGGGAGCCCGTAGTCGTCGGCAGCACGGGGATCGGCAGCACGGGGATCAGCAGTCGTCGGCAGCGCAGCAGCTTCGGCTACATTGGTGCTATTGCTTCGCTGGCTCTGGTCCGCACGAGCGGGTGCTTCTCATCACCCAGAAGCCTTGCCATCTCCTTCCGCGCTTTGCCGTTCGGACCGATTCTCCTTATGGCTTCGGTCGCGCAAGCGCGCACCGCCCAGTCATCATCTTCCAGAAGGCCGAGCATCGCCTCGAGTGATGACTCCGATCCAATCAGCCCCAGCGTTTCTATCGCCATGAGTCTGGAAACGGAGATCCCCTCGACTGCGAGATGTGTGAGTCCCTCTATCGCCGGCGATCCGATTTCGGCCAGCGCGGCGCCGGCGCTCTGTCTCACCGGATAGTGGGTGTCCTCCAGCGCGCGAACAAGTGCGGCGATGGTCGCATCATCAAGGGCGCCATTCGACTCACCTTCTGCCGCCGTTCTTCTCAGCCCAACGGCGGCGCTCTTCCGCACCATCTCGTTCTCGTCGTCGAGCAACAAGACGAGAGCGTTAACTCCATCGCTGACAGCGATTCTCCCAATGGCACTCGCGGCGGCGGATCGGACCTTCCAGTCATCATGATCCGAGGCCTGTACGAGAGCATCCAGAGCCTTCGAGTCTCCAAGGCGTCCGAGAATACCGGCTGCGAGCCTCGCTCCCCGGGTCGTGTCGACACGCTCGAGTTCGACGGCGACCGCCTCGATAAGCGGTTCCACGGCCGGTGCTCCTATTCCGACGATGATCGCCTCAAGCGCGTGGCGCTCTCTCGCGCCGTCGGTATCGAGTTCCGTGACGAGATAGGGAAGGGATTCCTCGTGGTTTCTGATGAGCAGCCGGCGCGACGGTTGGATCATCTCTGCGAACTGAAGCGCCGCCGATGATGCGCGGTCGAAGAGCTCTTCGGGGGGGAGTGCGGCAAGCGCAAGCGTGTCGACCTCGGCAGCTTGAGCCGGATCGTCGTCTGTGGTCGGTTCGGCTTCCATTGGAGCAACAGGGATCTCTACGTCTATGCCGATGCCGCGGTCGCTGTATGTCCACCAGGCGTTGTCACCGCCCCTACCGCCGTACGAATCCGCCCCGCCACCGTCTATCAGAATCCCAACACTTGCGTAGTCCCGCCTGAGGTTGCCGTAGCCATGTGTATTGTCGGAGTTCCTGACCGAGTAGGTATCATCGCCGCAGTCGTCGAGCAGGATCCCGATCCCGTTTGCGTTGCCTGCCGCCTGTGACAGATCGTGGCACGCGTAGTTGTCATTGCCGGACAGGTCGTGGAGGATGCCGACCGCGAGATCGTGGCCGCATCCCTGGGAGACACCTTTGGACACGTAATTGTCATCACCGGCGCAGTCGACGAGAGCGGCCGCCGTGATGTGCGTTGCGGCGCCCTGCGCATACTGGTACGAGATGTATTGGTCGTCCCCTTCGAAGTCGACAAGCCCAGCGACGGAGAACCAGTAGCTCGAGCCCTGTCCGAAAATGTCGGAAACATAGACGTCGTTTCCGGCAGAATCGACCAGGAGTCCGATGCCGCCGGATGCGTCGGGCCGCCAGCCGAATCCGAACCCCTGTGAGAGGCTGAGGAAATGGTCGAAGTAGCGGATCTCATCGGTGTACTTCCCTCCGGCGAAGTAGAGATCGTTCCCGAGAACATCGTTCAGGAGTCCAAAGCCCATCACGAAACCGAACGCCTGAGAGAAGAGAGCGGCATGGTAGGAATCGTTCCCAGACTCATCGACATGTATGCCGATCCCGAAGGCGCCGGAGCCCTGCACACAGGTATCACCCGAGTAGCGGTCGTTTCCGCTTCTGTCCAGAAGGATTCCGACGCCGAAGAGACCGGAGCCCATTGAGAAGTTTCCGGACTCGTAGCTGTCATCACCCTCGATGTCTGCGAGCACACCCACGCCCCCAAATCCAGCACCCAGGGCATGGGCGCCGCCTGAGTACACATCGTCGCCCGCGATGTCTACTACTATAGAGAAGGGATGAACCTGCCACAGGCCCGAGGCCGGCTGTTCGTAGGTGTCGTTCCCCCCGAGATCGATGATAATCGCGCATGTCCGGTGATATGTGGTCGCACCGGGGCCACCTATGACGACGAGGCCGGCTTCAGTCTCGATGATATCAAGTACGTCTCCCGATGCCACCCACTCCTTATGGAAGCCGGGACGCTTGTGGCCCATGTTCATGTCCGGCGGGAGAATCGAGTTC
>JAUWBY010000092.1 GCA_030609605.1 Candidatus Eiseniibacteriota bacterium | reverse complement strand
GATGGGTGTCTGGAAGAGGAGCTTCTGGAATATCCTGAGCGGCGAGCGCCAGAGCAACATGACGGCGCCGGTCCCCAGGTTCACGCCTAACTTGAAGCCCCACCGCTCATCGGCCAGCTCTGGATCACCGACTATCTCGATCTGCCGTGGGTCTCCCTGTCCGAGGCCGCGCTCAGTGGCGTGGGCAATGTAGCGCATCTCCATTGGATTGAAGCCCATCATCTGTGCCGCAACCGCGTCGATGGCCACCTGATCGTCCGATGCCAGAATCACATCCTTCTGGTGGGGGATGAGCGTCCGCGGCCCGGGGCCGCTTCCGGCGGTCGTACCATCCATCGTGCAGAACAGACCCGTGTGGATCTCCTTCTGAATGGCCAGAAGATCAACGATCGTGTCGTGAATCCATGTGTGTGTCATGTGGCGGTTCACGTTCAGGAGCCCGCCGAAAGCATTTTTAAGAGCCCCTGTCGTCACGGTGTAGCTGTGCGTTTTGACGGTTGGCAGATGAACGATGTTCTTCCCGAAGAAGTAGTCCGGGAGGTAGATGCCGTCGGGGAAGATTCTGTTGAGCACGGCCATCTTGGCCTTGGGCTCGTACTTGATCCATGTCATGTCTTCCGACTTGAAGTTGTACTTCTTTGGAACCCCGTACTTCTCGAGGACGGGGCCGAACTTGTTGTAGCGGTCCCCAAGATCGGCGATCGTGACAACCGTCTTGTTGTGCACATCCACCAGGTCATCGAATCCGGCGTCCTTGAGACCCAGGATTGTCCCCTCGAGCTGCCACGGGGTCGTGTTGGAACCGGGGTACATGAGGTGCCAGCTGATGTTGTCCTTGATGATCGTAGTGGCGGACTGATCGAGGGCGTTACCGATCCCTGCAAGTTCACAGAGCCGCTGGTAGTCCTGGAGCACCGTCTCCGGCTTCGTTCGGAGTACTGCTACCTTCGACTTTGCCACATCACGCCCCCTTGTCGAGACTCGATAGCCGCCATCTGGAGCAGTGATCGGGTCACGTTTCCAGAGTGGCCATTCGCTCAGTGGCCGCTTGCCCAGTGGCCATTTGCGCGAAAGCGGCCTGCCATCGGCACGCCGCTCTCCGCTGACTTTGGTGCCGAAGGGGGGACTCGAACCCCCACAGGGACTAGCCCCACTGCGCCCTGAACGCAGCGCGTCTACCAATTCCACCACTTCGGCACGTTACATCCAGACATAAAGCTTAGTCTGGTGCTCCACCCTAGTCAACCAGAAAGGATTTCCCGCAGACTTCGATGGTGTACTGGTCGGACGCGTGGCTCCGACCCGACCAACGGACTCCGTTGCTGTGGTCGTCGTGGCGGGACGGGGGGTCGCTCTTCTCTTCGGGACATTGACACGCACAAGCATCTGTGGTATTCTTAATAATGTGGCCTCGTGACTTGGCCGGCTAGCGCCCGATACTTGGAGAGCCCGCAGGACCAGAGAGAATCACTCGCACCCTGTTGTCACAGCAGCGCTGGTCTGGATGCTCTTCTCTCGACGTTGCCGGCTGGGAATTAGGATGGTGGGGATCAGCCTGAACTTCAGGCGGGGAGGTATCTCCCCGCCTGTCTCTTTGGGACTCGCCGGCCGCCCACGAGGTGCTTCCCCACGTGCGTGATTCACCCGAGTGGTTCCATTCCCCCCCAATCCTCTTGCCCTTGCTGAACGTGCTCTGATAGCATCCTCTGGAAGCGGACGGATACTGCTCCGCGGTTCCAGACATGCCCTGGGCGCGCCACATGCGTGTGATGTACGGTCGGGCGCTGCTACGCGGATCCAGGCAGGGCGGCATGCACGTGATGTACGATCGGAGTTGCTCTAGTGGCTGACGGAGTCAAGGTCATCGCGAAGAACAAGCGGGCCCTCCACGACTATCATGTTGTGGACGTCCTCGAGACCGGGATTGCTCTCAAGGGGACCGAGGTCAAGTCGATTCGTCTGGGAAAGGTCCAGCTGGTCGATGGATTTGCCAAGGTTGAAGGTGGCGAACTCTACCTGTATGGTGTTCACATCAGCCCGTACGAACAAGGCAATCGCTCCAACGTTGATCCTCTTCGGAAACGGAAGCTCCTGGCGCACAAGGCGCAGATCAGGCGGCTTCATCGACAGATTCAGGAAAAGAGCATGACCCTGATCCCCATCAGCATCTACCTCAAGCGTGGACGGGTGAAAGTGGAGGTGGGTATCTGTCGAGGGAAGCGACTATATGACAAACGTAGAACACTGGCTGAGCGCGACGCGAAGCGGGACATCGCCAGGGCCGGAAAGGGATACAGGCTGTCGAACAATGGCTAGACGATTGGCGCAAGATCGGATGTGGTTCGTACCGGCTGCCGCCGCGCTCGTCATATGTCTTCTCACGGGGCCTGCTCTGGCCGGGACCATCCGTATCGTCTTCGGGGACGAAGGGCGAAGCGAGCGGGTGGAGACAGCCGTGCGGGACGGAGTTACCTACTTCAGTCTTGGCGACGTGGCCCGCGCCATCGGGGCCGCCAGACACTGGAACACGCGAACCCGCAAGATGGTGCTGAGTGTCGGCGAACACAGGATGACGGTTTCTGCGGACAACATGTTCATCACTCTCGATCAGTCCGTACACAACATTCATCACCCAGTGCGCATTGTTGACGGCAGGTTCTGGGTTCCACCCGCGTTTCTGACCAGTATCGTGGGTCGACTCACCAACTCAGAGGTGACGTGGAAACCTGGGGGTGATGCTGCATGGGTCACGCATCTGGGCGCAGCTGTCTTGAGCGTAGGGATCGAGGAACAGACAGAGGATACGGCTGTGATCATCGGACTCAACGACGCAGCCGAGTTCCGAGTGGAAAGCGTGCGGTCAGGTCAGATCGATGTCTACATTGCCGGTGCGCAGATGCCGGACACGCTGGCGATTGAGCAAGGCACGGGTGATGTGTCGCGCGTGTACTTCAGCGAACTCCCAACCGGCGTACTCGCGAAGATTCTGACCTCCGGAAGTGCGTCCACCTACTCGGCGGCGCTGAGAAGCCGCCCGCACCGGATCGAAGTACTCGTCCGCAGTGGTCCCAGTGAAGCCTCAGGCAGAACGGCGGTCGTGCCAATGCCGCGCTTGAGGTCCGAGCATGGCATTACTCCCGGCGGTATGGATCTTGGCGGGGACGATGGCATCCAGACGGTGATCATCGATCCGGGACACGGAGGGCGAGACTTGGGCGCCGTCGGCCCCACCGGTCTTCTCGAGAAAAACATTGCGCTGGAGTTGGCGAACGAACTTGCGGATTTCCTTCGGAAGGAAGGGTTCTATGTTTTCATGACCCGGCGTTCGGATTCCTTTGTTCCACTGGAGCGCCGTGCCGAGATCGCCAACATGGCTGTGGCCGACATCTTCGTGAGCATACAGTGCGGGGCGTACCATTCATCCGTTGCCGCCGGACACCAGGTGTCGTACTACGCGCTTGGGGACGAGAGGGAGTCACATGTCGGCCGGAGATCACCGGTCGGACTCCACTACGTGAAACCAGGGGAACCACGGCCTGCGGCGGCTGAGCTTCTGTGGGAACGCGTGCAGACCGCATATTCGAGCGAGAGCCGAATGCTGGCGGCCGATATCGGGAAGCGCCTGGAGGCAGTGCTGGACGTGCCCGGCCGGGGCGTCCGAGGGCAGGATCTGGTTGTGCTCTCCGGCTGCGCCATGCCGGCGGTGGTGGTCGAGGTGGGCTACATCACCAACAGACACGAAGCCGCCCTTCTTGCGGACGAGGGCTATCGTCGGACCGTTGCCGGGGCGATCGCGCGAGGCATCACGGATTTCGCACGAGACTAGATTCGGGAGGAACCAATGACCAAGGTGCAACTGGTGATTCTCCTTGCAGCGGTGGTTGTTGTCACCGGGATCGTGCTGCTTCTGGTGTCCGATCGCGAGCCTGTTCTTGAGGTTGAGAGCACAGGCGTAATCGAGGAGGAAGTGGGTCCCGGCGTTCAGACGGTTGTGCTCACGTTCGCCGATAGAGCGGCAAATCGGATGGTTACTGAAGAACGAGAGATAGTTGTTCCCGACGACAGACCGGGACGCGCCCGTCGCATCCTCGAGGAACTCGCTCGGGGTCCGGAGACACGAGGCGTTGGTACGATTCCGCCGGGGGTCAGGGTGATCTCGGTCATCTTTGATGATACCGGCGGAGCGTATGTGGATTTCAGCCGCGAGCTTGTAGACAATCACCCCGGCGGGTCGGCGGGGGAGATCTTCACAATCCGGTCTGTTGTGGCGACACTCGCAGGTAATTTCCCGGAAGTCCGCAGTGTTAAGCTTCTTGTCGAGGGCAGAGAGATAGAGACCATAGCGGGACACTACGACGCGAGGGAAGCGTTCCTGGTAGAGAACTACCGCTAGAACAGAGGTAGAGAGCTACCGCTGGAGGGACGTTGCCGGCGGTGGAAACAGACGACTACTGTCAGAGGTGGGAAGGGGAGAGACGTGAGCAGGGAATCGAGGCCGATAGGCGTCTTTGACTCGGGCATCGGGGGACTCACAGTAGTCGCGGAGATCGCGCGGCAGCTCCCGAAAGAAGGGATCGTCTATTTCGGCGATACGGCGAGACTGCCGTACGGTCCGAAGTCCACCCAGACGGTTGCTCAATTCGCCATCCAGGACACGGAGTTTCTTCTTCGCCATGAGGTGAAGATGGTTGTGGTCGCGTGCAACACGGCATCCTCCGTCGCCGTTGACGAACTCCGAAGCAGGTACGATATTCCCATCATCGGTGTCATAGAACCTGGGGCGCTTGCCGCGGTTTCGTCAACACTGACAGGAAAGATTGGTGTGATCGGGACTGAGGGAACCATCACCAGTCACGCCTATCGCGAGAGGATTCGGAAGCTCGACCGTGAGATAGAGATCATCGAGCAGAGTTGTCCGCTCTTCGTCCCGCTGGCGGAGGAAGGTTGGACGGATCGCGAGGTCACTCTCGTTATCGCACACGAGTATCTGGCACCGCTCAGAGATGCCGGTGTTGACGTGGTCGTGCTCGGCTGCACACACTACCCGATACTGAAGCAGACGATCCAGAAGGTGTTCGGTCCGGCCGTCACGCTTATAGACTCGGCAGAGGAGACGGCGCGCGACGTCGCGCAGGTTCTGGCTGAGTTCGACATCGCGAACAACTCCGGCGAAGAACCCACGCATCGATTCTTCGTGAGCGACGTGCCGCATCGATTCAAGGAGCAAGCTGAACGCTTCCTCGGTGGGGAATTGCCGAAGGTGAATGTCGTCAGCATCGATGAACTGATGACCCCCGGCCGATGAGGGACGGAGTCGGGGTTCCATTGTCTGGATTGGGTGTGAAGCGCATCCCCGGGGAGTGAAATGTGAAGTTTGTCCTTGCAACGCGGAACGTCCACAAGATAGAGGAACTCTCGAGGATGCTGTCTGATCTCAATGTGGAAATCCTTTCGTCTCGCGATTTTCCGGATCTTCCTGAAGTCGTGGAGGACGGGGAGACTCTCGAAGACAACGCCATCAAGAAAGCGAAAGAGATCTCCCAGGCAACCGGTCTTCCTGCGCTTGCCGACGACACCGGCCTCGAGGTTGCGGCTCTGGGCGGAGCCCCAGGTGTGATATCGGCTCGCTACGCCGGGGAGGCGTGTAGCTACGACGACAACAACAGGAAGCTTCTCACTGAACTTGAATCTGTTCCTGACGAAGAGCGCGGAGCCGTGTTCCGCTGCGTGATAGCTCTGGCGACATCCAGCGGTGAAGTGACCACGGTCGAGGGACGGACCGACGGTATCATCCTGCGGGAACCTCGTGGCGGAGCGGGCTTCGGCTACGACCCCATCTTCCTGCCCAACGGACACGCGCGCTCCTACGCGGAAATGTCGCAGGACGAGAAGAACGCTGTGAGCCATCGTGGAAGGGCACTTGAAGCAGCGCGGGAGCTCATATCGCGCATGATGTAGAGCGCATCCGGGACGTTCACAGAGCCTTGCGTCAGGCCGAGTGAGAGCATCACCCGTGAGGCAGCACGACGAGATGCCGGTCTCTGGTGCCACCCCCGTAACACTTGTATGGCACAGTGGTTACACGATTCCCCATCCAGGCCATCTCAAACGCTTGCGTGGCAATTCGGCCCGTGGTAGAATCCGTTTTGGGTTCCTCTGGCGGGGAACTCGCGTGACTGTTCTGGCCGACTTGGCTTCCTTTTGGGAGTCAAGTCTTCAGGTGGCCGCGGGCCTCCCATTGGGTCGCGGCCACAAATACAATGTGGCTGGTTCTTCCCCTCTGACTTGACACCGTGCGCTTCGGTGGATATCATAAGCGTTTGTTATCAGCCACCGGGGCGTGGCGCAGCCCGGTTAGCGCGCCTGCTTTGGGAGCAGGAAGTCGGAGGTTCGAATCCTCTCGCCCCGACCAAGCGCGCCTGTAGCTCAGGTGGATAGAGCAACGGACTTCTAATCCGTAGGTCGCTGGTTCGAGTCCAGCCAGGCGTACCATAGAAGAGAACGGTGGAAGTAGCTCAGTAGGTAGAGCCCTGGATTGTGGTTCCAGTGGTCGCGGGTTCGAGCCCCGTCTTCCACCCCACTTCTGAAAGCTGCCCGTGTCAGGGCAGCACGGAAGAGTTGCCGCGATTGGCCGGGTGTATCCCCTCAGTGCGAGAACGTCCCCTGGTCGGTAGCCCTCCGGGGCGTCGGGTGGAAGATGACATGAGGTGGACCCCTTCTGGAGGATGGCGCTATGGCCGGTAGAGGAATCAACAAGGTTATTCTTATCGGGAATCTCGGTGGCGATCCCGAACTTCGGACCACGCCGAGCGGAACTTCTGTTGCGACGTTCACCCTGGCCACGAACGAATCGTGGACAGGCAAGGATGGCGTCAAGCAGGAGAAGACGGAATGGCACCGGATTGTCGCCTGGGGTAAACTGGCGGAGATCTGTGGGCAGTACCTGTCGAAGGGCCGTCAGGTCTACATCGAAGGTCGGCTGACCACGCGGTCCTGGGAAGACAAGCAGGGCGTGCAGAGGAAGACGACTGAAGTTATCGCCCGCGACATGCAGATGCTGGGTGGACGAGGAGATCAGGGCGGAGTCGCAACGAGCGATTCGGAGACGCCCGAATTCGTCGCCGCATCGAGTACCAAGATCGAGGACGACGACCTGCCGTTCTAGACAGCAGAGACGTGGCATAGCGCGCCCTTAGCTCAACTAGGCAGAGCAACTGACTCTTAATCAGTAGGTTGAAGGTTCGATTCCTTCAGGGCGTACCAACGAGGCGGGGCTGGGGATCATTCCGGCCCCGCGCTTGCATGCAGAACCCAGTATACGGCGAGAGAGCTGTGCTCGCCGTATACGGTGGCCGTGTTGACAGTTAGCAGGGCCTCCCTTAGACTCAAGGACGGATGGTAGAGTGCTCTTCCCCGCGATGAGTGGTGCAGGCGGGCGCAGAGGGCGAGTGTACCCTGGAGGTTCCCCATAGCCGACAAACTGCGAGTACTAGTGGTCGGGCCCTTCCCGCCGACGACGGGGGGTGTTACCACCTTCATGCTCAACCTCCTCGGTTCTTCGCAAAAGGAGGAGTGGGAGTTTGTTCGCCACTCCACCAGCCGGCCACTCAGGAAGCGAGCGATCACCGGCCAAGTCTCCTACGCCGGCTTTCTTGAGGGCGGAATCGTCCGAGCAGTGCAAAGCTTCGTGGTCACGGTCTGGCACGCCTTCTCCTATCCGATCGTGCTTGCGTGCTCGGGCGCCCGTATTGCCCAGATTCAATCTTCTGACTACTTCGCCTTCTGGGAGGCATCGCTCTACGTAGCCATGACACGGGTGATGGGGCGGAGCGCGGTGATCCGTTTCGGCGGCGTCTTTGACACTTTCTATGAAGGAAGTTCGGCACGCACTCAGTCGCTCATCCGTAGAGTGCTGGACTCAGCCGACGCCATCGTGGTGCAATCTCAGCACTGGCACGACTACTTCTCTCAGCTGACCGATCCGTCGAAACTCCGGATCATCCACAATGCCGTGCCATCGCCTCCTCCTCCGCCGGAGCGGGGCGACGTCGGAAGTCCAGTCACAGCCGTTTTCATCTGCAACATGGAGCCCGCCCGCAAGGGCATTGAGGAGGTGCTTTCTATGGCGCCGCGGCTTCGTGGACGCGTGCGCATAAGATGTATCGCGACCCCCGACGAAGTGCGGCAGCGCATCGTGGAGTTGGGTCTCGACGATGTCGTCGAACCGCTCGGCACTATCGATCGCGCGGCGCTCGACGTCG
>JAUWBY010000155.1 GCA_030609605.1 Candidatus Eiseniibacteriota bacterium | reverse complement strand
CAGCGTTTCAACCAGCGCTGCCGCAACTCTCGTCCCGGTCTCGGCAAGCGCATCAGCCGCCCTGGCCAGCGCATCTGAGGAATCGATCAACGTCGCCCTTATGCGTTCAGCCGAGATGCCTGTTTCTTCTCTCATCTCTCCTGCCTTTCCGTGAGGTAGTCCGCCAGCGCCTCCCGCCAAGGTCTGGGCTCCCAGCCGAGTGACTCCGTCAGCCGGGCAAGCGACAGAACAGCTCGCCTCGGGCGTTTCGCTGCACGCAGAAACTCCCCCGTTCGCACTGGCTCGATGACGACGTCCGAACTACCTGAAAGATCCAGGATGCGTCGCGCGAAGGCGAACCAGGTACAACTTCCCGAGTTAGTGGCATTCACCACCCCCCGCACGCCTGCCGACAGAAGACTCGCGATGATCATGGCAAGATCCGCGGCACTCGTCGGCATTCCCTCCTGATCGTCAACCACCCGGAGGCGTTTCTGCTCCCCGGCAAGCCGCAGCATGGTCTCGACGAAATTGGGGCGGCCGTGACCGTAAAGCCAGGCCGTCCGGAGTGTGAGGTACTCGGCCCCCGATTCAGCGACCGCCTTCTCGCCGGCGAGCTTGGACTCTCCGTAGACGTTGAGCGGATTGGGTGTGTCGCTCTCCGTGTATGGGGAATCGCTCTCCCCATCAAATACGTAGTCGGTACTCACCTGTATGATGAGTGCGCCGATCTCTGCTGCAGCGCGTGCAACGTTCCCGGCTCCGTCCGCATTGACGGCGAAAGCCAACTCGCGCCTCGACTCAGCTCCATCGACGTCAGTGTATGCCGCGCAGTTCACTATGATGTCGGGTGATGCCCGCCGTATCGTGTCCAGCGTGGCAGCAGCGTCTCGAATGTCAAACCCCTCGATGTCTACACCGATGACTGTGTGTCTACTGCTCAAGGTGCGTACGACCTCGCTTCCGAGCATGCCGTGCGCGCCTGTCACCAGAATACTCCTCATCCGCCACCTCGCATCACGCTAAGGCACCTCGATGCGACTTGCATCACCGACCATGAATCGATAGGCGCGCGGCATAGTTCCACTCTTGACGATCTCCACGTCCTTGCCGACAAGACTGCGTTCCATACGCTGACCGAGGTTGACGATCCGCGAATTCTCGAGCACGATGCTGTGTTCCACCTCGGAGTTATGAATGACTACATCGTGGTAGATTGATGTGAATGGTCCTATGTACGATCTCTCTATTCGCGATCCGCGCCCGATGATCAAGGGACCTCTCAGGACACTTCCCTCGATGACAGCGCCATCCTCGATGACAACGCTGCCGTCGATCCGCGACGCCGCATCGACCAACCCGTGGTTCTCTCCCTCGAGGGTTTCAAGAACCATGCGATTGGCCTCGAGGATGTCCTCGAGCTTACCAGTATCCTTCCACCAACCGCTCACCTCGTGTGCTCGAACCGTTCGCTTGGTATCGATCATGTGCTGGATCGCATCGGTTATCTCCAGCTCATCTCGTCGCGACGGCGTGATACTCCGCACGGCCTCAAAAACGGTTTCGTCGAACATGTAGACGCCGACAAGTGCAAGATCAGTCCTGGGATGCTCCGGTTTCTCCTCCAACCGGACGACGTGCCCGCCGGCCAGCTCAGCTACTCCGAATTCCGATGGATTCGGAACGCGTGCAAGAAGGATCTGCGCGTTCGGTTTCGTCTTCTGGAATTCGTTCACAAAACTCGTGATGCCGCCCATGATTAGATTGTCACCGAGGTACATGACGAACGACTCCCTGCCCATGAAGTCCTCCGCAATCGCGACGGCGTGTGCCAGTCCGCGAGGAGCATCCTGAGGCAGATAGGTCACTCTCAAACCGAACTCCGCTCCATCTCCCACGGCGGCTTCGATTTCGGCCGCCGTTTCACCCACGACGATCCCGACATCCACAATCCCCGCAGAGCGGATGGCCTCCAGGCCGTAGAACAGTATCGGCTTGTTGGCGATCGGCACGAGCTGTTTTGCGCTCGTGTGCGTTATCGGCCTGAGGCGCGTGCCCCTGCCTCCCGCGAGTACCAGAGCCTTGATCTCAATCACCGACCTTTCAGATTGCAGGTGCCTCGCGAAGTACTGTTACCCCGCGGTGGGTCTCGCGTGAGGAGACCGCGAATGCCGTACTCAGTGCCTCTTCGTCTCCCGGACAAACATCAGCCGTGGATGGCCCGTGCGATCTCAGAGACCAGTCGCAAGTCACCGGTGCGCTCTACGACGTCACCAGTTACGATGAGGCGGGCACCGGCCTCGACAAGCGCAGCGGCGACTTCCGGGCTTCTGATCCCCCCACCCACCATCACAGGGATATCGACGTAGTTTGCGACTGCCCGGACCATCTCCTCAGGTACGTGAGACATGGCTCCACTGCCAGCATCCATGAAGGCGATCTGCATCCCAAGATACTGAGCAGCGAGAGCATGAGCCATCGCGATGTCCGGCTTGTCTCTGGGAAGAGGTCGCGTACCGCTCATGAACTCGACCGACGTGGTTGCGCCGCCCTCGACCAACATGTACGCCGTCGGGATCGCCTCCAGCCCCATTTTCCTCAGTACTGGGGCTGCCTTGACATGTTCGCCTATCAGAAGTTGCGGATTCCGCCCGCTCACGAGCGAGAGAAAGAGAACTGCATCGGCATCAGGAACAACGAAGCCAAGATCCCCAGGAAAGATGATAGCCGGCAGACCGGAGGACTGCTTCACCTCCCTGACCGTCTCGCCTATCTCTCCCCCAAGAGACAGGCTGCCACCAACGAGGATGGCATCGGCGCCCGCATCGGCTGCCAGCGCCGCCAACCACCCGTTCTCCTTTGGAGTGAGACTGTCGGGGTCCAGCAGAACGAGGTACAGGGCCCTCTGTCTCTTGAGCTTTGCATGGATCTGCCTGAGAACCGGTTGTTCCAATGGTCCCACCCTCCCGAATCTCAGGCTCCGGCGTGGTCGAGAAGCGTTTCGATGATGTCAGGCACGTTACTGAGCGCTTCATCGAGCTTCCCGGAATCACCACCGCCGGCCTGAGCCATGTGGGGCTTGCCGCCGCCCCGTCCTCCGATCATCTTCGCCACACGACCGACAAGATCTCCTGCCTTCAGGCGTCCGGTTTTCGACAGGTCGTCCGTCACGACGGCAATCATCGCTACCTTCCCATCAACCAGCGTCGCCAGCACTCCGGCGCCGTCTGTCTGCAGGCGCTCCCGCAGTCCGTCAGCCAGCGCTCTCAGCGACTGGATATCGTCGGCCTCAACGCGGCCTGCGACCGCGCGAATACCGCCCTTTCCGACAGCGACCGCTCCATCGATCAACGTTCCTATCGATTCACCGGCCATCTCCTGCCGCGAACGGGCCGCTTGTTTCCTGAGCCGTGTGTTCTCACTCAGGAGATCCAGAGTCCGCGCCACAAGCTCATCGGGCTGAGCTTTGACAGCCTCGACCATGGCGCGCACGAGGCGAGCCTCGTCTCTGCTCCTGAGCTGTGCAGCTCCACCTGTCACAGCCTCAATCCTCCGCACGCCGGCCGCAATACTGGAGTCGGAAACGACGGCGAACGCTCCGATCTCTCCGGTCCGGCGAACGTGTGTGCCACCACAGAGCTCCAGACTGACGTCGCTGATGGCGACCGTCCGGACCTCCTCCCCGTACTTCTCGCCGAAGAGAGCCATGGCGCCTTCCGCAACTGCACTCTCCAGGCTCACTACCTCATCCAGAACCCGAAAATCCAGACGGATCCAGGCGTTGACTATCTCCTCCAAGGTCGTGATCTCCGAGTCAGAGAGAGCCCGAAAATGCGTGAAATCGAAGCGAAGGCGATCCGGTCCCACCCAGGACCCGGACTGGTGCACGTGATCACCGAGTGTCTTTCTCAGGGCCGCCTGAAGCAGATGAGTGACGGTGTGGTTCTTCTCGATCCGACATCGCCTGGCAAGATCGACTACTGCGTCAAGACGGCCGCCCACTGAGGGCGCCGCGCCTGTGGACTTCGCCACGTGCACAGTGTATGCCTCTTCGCCGTATACGTTAACGACTTCCAGTCCAACACCCTCTCCGGTCACACGCCCGGTGTCTGCTACCTGTCCCCCGGATTCCGCATAGAATGGTGTCCTGTCCAACGTGAACTCGACGAGCGATTCGTCCGCTCCTCTCCTGACTCGAGTTACAACGACAACGATAGGTTCCGAGAGAACACCATCGGTGTGCCGTTCCATTCGCTCTGGATTCGCCGATTTGAGCCCGTGCCCCACGAACTCGGATTCCGACAGAGCTTCCTCCTGCTCATCGATCCAGTGGCGATGTCCGTCGACAGCGTCTGCGAAGGCTGAGGACTTCCGGCCGCGCATCTTCTGTTCGCCCATTGCCGCCTCAAAGGCCTGCAGATCCACGCTGAGTCCGCGCTCGTCTGCCATCTCTTCAGTCAGATCCAGCGGAAACCCATATGTATCATACAACTTGAACGCGTCATTACCGCTGATGGTGTGACCCCCAGCGGCACATGTACGTTCGACGATCTCCTCGAAGAGTCCCGTTCCCTGGGCCAGCGTCGACTGGAAGCGTTCCTCCTCAGACTTGATGGCCAGGGCTATCTGCTCACGCCTGGCTACGAGATGCGGATGTGCCTCACCCATCGAGTCGATGACAACTCCGGCAATCCTGTAGAAGAAGGAGTCCTCGATGCCAAGCGAGAGCCCTCTCCTGACGGCACGCCTGATGAGCCGTCTGATGACGTACCCCTGGCCCTCGTTGGACGGCAGGATGTTCTCGGCAAGAGAGAAGGTCACGGCTCGGGCGTGGTCTGCGATTATGGCGACGTCAATACCGATCTCATCCTTCGGTGCGCTGCCTCCAGATTCCTCTGCGGCCCGACGTGTCGCATCTACGATGGGGATAAAGAGATCCGTAGCAAATATCGTGTCCATCCCCTGGACCACCGTTGTGAGTCGCTCCAGCCCCATTCCGACGTCAATACCCGGGCGCTTCAAGAGTTCCCGTGTGCCGTCGCGCGCCTGAAGGAACTGTGGGAAGACCAGATTCCCGAGCTCGAAGAAGCGCCGGCAGTCACAACCGGGCTTGCAGTCGGAGCTGCCGCAGCCGACATGCTCGCCCATGTCGAAGTGGAGTTCTGAGTCAGGGCCGCACGGTCCCGAGTCCCCGGCCGGTCCCCAGAAATTGTCCCTGTCGCCCAGCGGGATGATCCTCTTCTCCGGGATGCCGATTCGCGCCCGCCAGATATCTGCAGCCTCTTTGTCGGTCTCATGAACCGTGATCCACAGACGCTGCGCGTCAATGCCGAGAACATTCGTGAGAAGATCCCAACACCACTCGATAGCCTCTTTCTTGAAGTAGTCACCGAAGGAGAAGTTGCCCAGCATCTCGAAGAACGTGTCGTGATAGGGGCTGTGGCCGATCTCCTCGAGGTCCGAAAGCCTCAGACAGCGCTGGCTCGAGACGATCCTCCTCATCGGCGGATCATCCATGGTGTAGTACCGCTTGAACGGCACCATCCCCGCCGAGTTGAACAGAAGGGTCGGGTCGTCCTTCGGGATAAGCGGCGCGCTGGGAACGACCTCGTGTCCCCGCTCAGCGAAGTACTCGATAAACGCGCTTCTTATCTCCGACGAAGTCCTGACTCTACTCATCAAGCTCTCCCTCTATCTGCCTCATGGCCTCAGCTACTAC
>JAUWBY010000141.1 GCA_030609605.1 Candidatus Eiseniibacteriota bacterium | reverse complement strand
CGGTTCATAGAACAGGGGATGCTCAGAGCCGTGGCCGAAGTCCAGCAGCCCGTAGTGCAGGAGAACGGCGAGTTTCGCCCCGCAGCAAAGCTTGACCCGGCACCGTGCGCATGGGCTGCGTACGCAGCCCGGCCCCAAAGGGCCGGGCTGTTCTTTGTGTTGTGGATGCGCGGGTTGTTCGGGGCAGCACGTGTGTGGTAGCCTCTTGAAATCCTGGAGGTTGCCACATGAAAACATACACCGAATGTATCCCGTGCTTCCTGCGACAGGCTCTGCAGGCGTCTCGCTTTGCCTCGGACGATCCATCGGTTCACGAGCGGGTTCTGAGAGAGGTCGCGAGAGCGGTCTCTACCATGGACATGTCGAAGACCCCGCCGGAGATGGGACAGCTCATCCAGAGGGTCATCAGGAAGGAGACCGGGATCGACGATCCGTACGCGGTTGTCAAACAACGGTTCAATGATCTCGTTCTCGAACTCTATCCACGTTTGAAGAAGCAAGTGGCAGCCTCAGATGATCCATTCGAGACGGCAGTCAGGCTAGCCATCGCGGGGAACATCATCGACTTCGGCGGGGGAAGAAGCGCCGATGCCATCGACGTGGAGCGCTCGATCGGCGAGTCACTGAGGGAGCCGCTCTCTGGAGGTGCGCTCGAACTCCTGAGGTCTGCAGCCGCTGAAGCACGCGACATCCTCTACATCGCCGACAACGCGGGCGAGATAGTCTTCGATCGGATCCTCATCGAAGAGCTGGTTCCCGGGAAAGTCACGCTTGTAGTGCGTGGTCGGCCCGTTCTGAATGATGTGACGATAGAGGATGCACAGTCGGTCGGGCTTCTAGAGATCGTCGATGTTCTGTCGAACGGCTCCGACGCGCCGGGGACCATTCTTGATGACTGCTCGGAAGTTGTAAGAACGCGGTTCGCCGAGGCGGATCTTGTCATAGCCAAGGGGCAGGGGAATTTCGAGACTCTGAGCAACGCGTCCAGACCCGTATTCTTTCTTCTCAGAGTCAAGTGTGACGTGCTTGCTCGCGAGATCGGGTACGAAGTTGGCTCCGTCGTCGTCGCGAAGATCTGACGCGAGGCGTCTGCGACGCCCCGACCTGAGTTTGTCCGCAGCACCGAGAACTGTGCTGCGGGATATCGCTCTTGCTCTCATGGGTGCGTAATCCCGAGCTCGAGCTTCGCCTGCGTCAGATCCTCCATCGTTCCATCGAGGAATCCCGACCCGGAGAGTTGTTCGATCGTCCTCTCGTACGCCATGAAGATGGCCCTCGGGATTTTCTCGATCTCGTGGAGGTCTATCCCGAACCCGCTCGGTCTGATGAGGATGATCGAACAGCCTCCGCGCGGATGGTGACAGCGGAAAAGACTGTGACGCGTGATGGTGCGTCCCCTGAATGTCTGAGCATAGATGACCAGGTCGACTGGGTGGGACAGCTTGCTTCGTGACGGGGTTCGGCCACGCTCGGCCAAGTCGATTGCGATGATGGCGAGTCCTCGTCGGCGGAAAAGACTGCGCCTCCGCCGCCAGTCATCGTAGGCAGTACCGATGGGGAGCTGTTCAACGATACCGCCATCGACGTGGTATCTGCCGTCTATCTTCTTCGGAGGAAAGACACCGGGGATCGCCATGGATGACCCTACCGCATCGCTCAAACTTACCTCGGGGGTGGACTGGTTCGAGAAGATCTTCTTAGATACGTAGTCACCTTCCTCGCCGGTCCCCACGTCGAGTGCGACGCTGGAGAAATTCATCCCGAGTTGGCCGAGAGTAGGAACTCGTCCCAGGTACTTCATGAGCACACCGGACACGTACTGCTCGACCTGCGAGCGGCTGTACATCCCGGATTGCTCCGGTGGGATGCGCAGGAGTTTCCTTCGGAGCTCGTTCGTGACGAGCCGGAGGCGGGGGTAGCGAGCCGCGAATCCAAAGAGGTCATCCGGCGACTGGATGTCGAGCATCATTCTCTCGAGCTCTGACGTGGACATCCCTGCGGCGTACATTCCGCCGACGACTGCGCCTGCCGACGTTCCGTAGATATGGCTCACGGGAATATCGAGGAGCTCGAGGACCTTGAGCGCGCCGACGTGGCAGGGGAGGTTCATCCCGCCGCCGGAGAGCGCGAGGACGACTTCCTTGCGACGCACGTAGTTCAGAAACGGGCGGAACTGCTCCCGCCACCTGCGGAGGTCGGCGCCCGCCAGTGTCTTCCCACCCCTGGCGAACGGCTCCTGTGGCTGTAGTGCGAGTGAGAACCAGCTGATGTCGTCTTGAACTGCCATGCCCGATAGCGTAGCACGGAGTGAGGCGTGTTGCTAGCCGGAGATCGATCCGTAGAGGAACCCGATCAGGCTGGAGAACGCGACCACGAGCAGAAGATAGATGGCAGCTTTCCTTGTTCCGATTATGCTTCTCAACACGAGGACGTTGGGAAGTGAAACGGCCGGTCCCGCGAGAAGGAACGCCAGTGCCGGCCCGGAACCCATCCCGGCGCCCATGAGTCCCTGGACGATCGGGATCTCCGTCATCGTGCAGAAATACATGAGTCCGCCTGCCATTGATGCAGCCAGGTTCGACCCCGGAGAGTTACCTCCGACAAGCCGGGTCACCCATTTCGCAGGAATGAGTCCCTCGTGTCCTGGCCGTCCGAGCATCGCTCCGGCGATCAGGATTCCGACGAAGAGAAGCGGCAGGATCTCCTTCGCGAGTTCCCATGAGCCACCCATCCATTCGCGCGATTCCCGTGTAGCGGTGGCGCCGACAACTATGAACCCCATGATGCCGACGAGGAAGGCCAGGCGTGGGTCTCCCGTAGCAACGGCCGCCACGAGCACGGCTGCCGTGGCGAGCGCGGGGCCCCAGATCTTGACGCTGTACCAGACCACAAGGAGTCCGGCAAGGAGCACGCTCGCAATGCTTGTCAATACCCACTTGTGGGCGAAGACGAAGGCCGATGCGCCGGTCGAGGACTCCGGCTCGATCCAGTTGACGAATGCCAGCACCGCGATCATGAGAGCGAAGAGCGCAAGTACCTGCCCGACCGGGCGGTCGACCTCAGGTTTCGGAATCATCATTGCCTCTTCGGCGCGCCGAGACTCTTCGTGTCGGAAGATGAGGTGCATGATGAACCCGATCAAGATGCTGAATCCGATGGCGCCTACGGCTCGCGCCACGCCGAGTCGAACTCCGAGGACGCGTGTTGTGAGAAGGATAGCCAACACGTTGATGGCCGGTCCTGCGTAGAGAAACGTGATTGCGGGGCCGAGGCCGGCGCCTCGTGAGTAGATGCCTGCGAAGAATGGAAGGACGGTGCAGCTGCAGATGGTGAGTACCGTTCCCGAGACAGAGGCAACCGCGTATGCAAGAACGCGGCTGGCGCGGGCCCCCAGGTATTTCATTACGGCGGCCTTCGAAATGAAGGCGGATATGGCGCCGGCGATGAAGAAGGCCGGGAGGAGGCCGTACAACACGTGCTCACGTGCGTAGTCCTGGACGAAGAGCAGAGCTTCGGTGAGCGCTGCACCTATGCGCGGGTTACCGACTGGGATGAAGTAGAAGCCGAGGAAGACGGCGGCGATCAACAGGATCGCCTTGAATTCGGCCTTCGCTATCATGCCAGGCCATCCTTGCCATCGGCAGGGAGACCGGACGGCAGAGGAGTGTCACCGCAAACTCCTGGCTCTGCAGGCTTCTCGCCCTGATTCACACTGCCGAAGGGAAGCACTTTGCCGTCCGGCATGATCGGCACACCTTGATCGGCTGCGATCGCGGCCGCGCACGTGACGAAATCTACAACGCACGGTGCGACGAGCCGGTAGTAGATGTGATGGCCGCGGCGTTCCCTGTCCACGATCCCTGCTGCCTTGAGGACTGCCAGATGCCTGGAGACTGTGGATTGATCCAGTCCGACGAGTTCAACCAGGTCACAGACGCACGACTCCCCCTTGTCAAGACGGTGGACTATCATGAGGCGCGCCTCGTTGGCGAGCGCCCTTAGAACGAACGCTTGTCGACCGTAATCACTCGCAGGTCGGATGCCCGTCATTCTGTGCCACCTCCGGCGTCGGGTGCCTACCATCCACGCTTCCATTAGCTTCTGATAATATATGTCAATATGGCCATATATACAAGTGAAATGCTATGAGTTCTTGAACGCGCACCTTCGGAAGGCTACTCTTGGCTGGATCATTGCTAACTGACAGTCTGATAGGATGCTACGAGATGTCGGGCGTCGGGGGCCCGGAATGACCCTCCCAGGCGGCCATCCGGAGGTGAATGGCTTATGGCGAATCTCTTTGCGAGAACGAGGCTTCTCGAATCCAAGATCGACGAGTACCTTAACCACACGAGCGAGGTGGGCCTGCTCTTCCGGGAGGCCATGAAGAACTTCCTGGATGGACGGCTCGATGAGTTCGAGGAGCGGCGGGGGAAGGTCTGTGATCTCGAGAACCACGCCGACGAACTCAGGCGTGAAGTGGAGCGGCAGCTGTACATCGAGACCCTGATTCCGGAGTCGCGAGGAGATGTGCTGGGACTGCTCGAGCAGACCGACGATGTCATCAATCACGTCAAACTTGCCCTCATGCAGGTCTCCGTCGAGAACCCGGATATCCCTGCGGAGCTGGGGGAGGGCTATCTCGAGCTGGCCGACTATGGGAGTCGCGCGGTTCAGGAGCTCGTTATGGGAGTGAGGGCCTTCTTCCGCAATACGGCGGCTGTCCCCGACCATGCCCACAAGGTTGCCTTCTGGGAGAAGGAGGCAGACAAAGTGGCGGAGAGACTCAAGCGACGCATCTTCCAGCTGGACATACGCCTCAGCCACAAGATCCAGCTCGGCAATTTCGTGATGCATGTGGATTCCATCGCTGATCAGGCGGAAGACGTGAGTGAGCGCCTGAGCATCTCGACCATCAAGCGTTCAATCTGATCTCAACCTCCGGCGAACTCGGGAGATCCGGATGATCCTCCTGTTTCTTTCCAGTGGACTGTTTCTCGGATGGTCCCTCGGCGCGAACGACGCCGCCAACGTCTTCGGGACGGCGGTTGCCACTCGGATGGTGCGCTTCAAGACAGCGGCCATTACGAGCGGACTCTTTGTCATAGCCGGCGCCGTGCTCGCCGGTGGAGGAGCGACCCGGACGCTTGGGCAGCTCGGGTCGGTGAACGCGATGGCAGGAGCGTTCATGGTGGCGCTGGCTGCTGCGCTGGCAGTTCTCTGGATGACGAGAGCAGGTCTCCCGGTCTCCGTCTCACAGGCAATCGTCGGTGGGATCATCGGGTGGAATCTGTTCACCGGATCACCAACGGGGATCGATTCGCTGATCAAGATCGTCTCCACCTGGGTGATCTGTCCCCTCCTATCCGCGGTTTTCGCGGCCGGGCTGTATGTCCTTGCGCGGGCTGTGACCCAGCGATCCCGCATGCACCTACTGGCGGAGGACGCGATGACGAGAGCTGCGCTCATCCTTGTTGGCGCGTTCGGAGCGTTCTCGCTTGGCGCCAATAACATCTCAAATGTCATGGGCGTTTTCGTCTCTGCGATTCCTGCAAGTTCAGTGCACCTACTCGGGTTTCTTCATGTGTCGAGTGACCAGCAGCTCTTTGCGCTCGGTGGAATAGCCATCGCTATCGGCATCTTCACCTACTCGTATCGGGTGATGATGACGGTTGGGAAGGGACTCTTCAGATTGACGCCGGTTACGGCGCTTGTGGTGATCCTGTCCGAGTCGCTCGTGCTCTTCCTGTTTGCGTCGGAGTCGCTCGAGGCATGGCTCATCTCGCGAGGATTGCCGTCGATCCCACTCGTACCCGTGTCCAGCTCCCAAGCAGTGATCGGCGCCGTCGTCGGTATCGCGCTCGTCAAGGGAGGTAGGAATCTCGACTTGAGGCTCTTCCGCCGAATCGCAGGTGGGTGGGTGGCAACCCCCATCATTGCGGCGTCTGTCGCCTTCTTTGGGCTCTTCTTCCTGCAAAATGTGTTTGATCTCCCGGTCCACAGATCGGTGATCTACGAGCTGTCGGACGTCGGCATAGAGCGACTCCGCGAGCGCGGCGTGGATGATGAAGGACTCGCAGAATTGGATGGTGTGGCGTTTGAGTCCGGACGAGGGCTCGCCCGCGCGCTCAGAGAGAAGACATCACTTCGTATGATCGACCGAGATGCTGTCGTCGACTGCGCACGCAAGGAGAAATTCATTGTTACTCAGAAGCGG
>JAUWBY010000327.1 GCA_030609605.1 Candidatus Eiseniibacteriota bacterium | reverse complement strand
ATCCCTTTGACCGTTGCAGCAAGCAGGTATCGCAGGCTATCAAGCTGGGACGGGTTTCTCATCCCGCTGCCCTTTTCAAGGGTCGTCGTCGTGCATGGAGAGCCGTTTGAGCCCACGGATCCTGACACCGGAAGCGCGAATCTGGAAGAGGAGGCCCGCCGGCTCAGTTCGGAACTGGAGAAGCTCACGGAATCAGCTGAGAAGATGTTGAAGGCCGCGAGTGACTCCGGCGCGGGGGGCTGATGTTCTCTGGGACAAGGGGTCGATAGTGACGGGTGCTGAGGATGGAAGGCGGCGAATGGGTATGCAGCCCAGGGAGTTTGGGCGCTGTCCCGGATACAGAATCTATAGGGGGCTCACGACTCTCCTGTGGTGGGTCGGCATGCCGTGGTTTCTTTTCGCCCGATCGAGGGCGGGAGAGGAGTGGCGGGAGAGGCTCGGGAGGTTCCCGGAGGTTTCCCCGGGTCAGCTTTGGTTTCACGTGGCGTCGGTGGGGGAGATCACGGCGGTTCTTCCGATCCTACGTGCTCTTTCGGACCGAGGTGAGCGCATCGTTGTGACAGCCGTCACCCGGACAGGCGTCGAGGTTGCTCGATCGCTTCTGGGGGATATCTGCGGCGTGTCGTTCGCGCCTCTTGATTTTCCGGCCGCCGTGTCCCAGACACTGTCGAGGATGCGACCGCGTGCGCTCATTCTTGGGGAGACGGAGCTGTGGCCGAATCTGCTGGCTCTCGCCGAGCGCGCCGAACTGCCCGTGGCCGTGGTGAACGGGCGCCTCTCAGAGCGCACGATTGGCAGAGCCGAGGGACTCCTGTCGCCGCTCAAAGGGGTGGGGAGAGTTCTGGCGCTTGCCGCGGTCCAGTCGGAAACCGATCGCGATCGGTTTCTTCGTCTGGGTGTGTCGCCGGACCGGGTGCATGTTGTGGGCAATCTCAAGTTCGATACGCTGGTCCGCCCTCTCTCGGACGATGAGCGACAGGAAATGCGAGCATCTTTGGGGATGGAACAGGATGACAAAGTCGTTGTGTTCGGCAGCGTTCGCCGGAAGGAGGAGAGCGGCATCGTGGGAGTCCTGAGCGAACTGTTCCGCGAGATCCCCGGTGTGCGTGCAGTCGTGGCACCGAGACACCTTGCGCGAATAGCGGCCTTCGAGAAGAGGCTGGCGGAGGCCGGCATCGCCACGATTCGCCGCACACGTCCGGGGCTCCTGAATGCATCGGAGAAGCGGACGGTCGTGCTTCTCGATACAACGGGAGAACTCTCGCGTCTCTACGCCGTTGGCGACATCGCGTTCGTAGGGGGGAGCCTCGAGAACTACGGAGGTCACAATCCCCTGGAGCCTGCGGCGCAACACGTGCCGGTTCTGTTCGGCCCGCACACCGACAGCATGAGGGAGAGCGCGCAGCAGCTTCTGGCGTTGGGGGCGGCGAAGGAGGTTGGAAGCTACGGCGAGCTTGCATCGGAGCTCAAGACACTGCTGTCGGATGAACGTGCGCTGGCGTCCATGAAGAGCGCGGCCGCGCGCTCCCTGGATTCCCGTAGGGGAGCCACAGCCAGAACCATCGAGTTTCTGGAAGGGGTGGGGATGCTGATGTCGGAAGCTGAGGGGAGTGATTCGTGAGAGCGCGCCGTCGGAGAACTTCCGGATCGCTGCGCAGAGTCGCCGAGTGGTGGAGAGGCGTCGCCGGAGGGCGGTGCGGCGTGAAGTCCCCCACACTTCCGGTCATGTGGCTTCTCGCGCTTGCCTCGTTGCCGTACTCGATCGCAGTGTTTCTTGTCCTGCGTCTCAGGTCCATGCGTCCGACGCGCATCGATGTTCCGATCATATCGGTTGGAAACATGGTGGTCGGTGGAACCGGGAAGACACCGATCGTCATCTACCTGGCCCGACGACTTGTCAAGACCGGACACTCGGTGGCCGTGGTAAGCCGCGGCTACGGTCGGAGTGGTGGCAGCGTTGTGCTGGTCTCGCGCGGGGATCGTCCCATCGCCGCGTGGAAGGAGGCCGGAGACGAGGCCTATCTGACGGCGCTTCTGACCCGCGGAGCCGGCATCGTCGTGGCGAAGAGGCGGGCAGATGGCATCCGGTACGCCGTGGACAGACTGGGGGCAGGTGTTATAATTCTGGATGACGCCTTTCAGCATCTGCAGGTGGCACGGGATCTCGACGTGGTCGCAGTGGATGCGCGTCACCCGGTTGGTAACGGTATGGTCTTTCCGGCAGGAACTCTGCGGGAACACCCGCTCGGGATCGCAAGAGCCGGTCTGATCATTGCGACGCGGTGTGATTCAGCAGGGGGGGCGCATCGGGTGCGCGCCTCACTTGGAGCGCTTGTAGATGCGGTGCCCGTGGTTGAGACGCGGATGCGGCCGGCGGAGTTCTGGGATGTGGTGACAGGCAAAGCACTGGACGCCGGAACGCTCAGGGCGAGTCCGCTTCTGGCCGTTGCCGGGATTGCCGATCCCGGCGGGTTTTTCAGCATGCTCGAGGGC
>JAUWBY010000134.1 GCA_030609605.1 Candidatus Eiseniibacteriota bacterium | reverse complement strand
CGTCGCGACAACGCCAAACATGGTCCCTCCGCAATGTATTGCCGGGAAGCTCTCGTCGCGGCGAGGTTGAACCTGCCAGGATGCGCGCGTCGAATGTCGAACAGTTGCTGAGAACACGGAGATGCACGCGATGATCCTGGGACAGCTCGCGATGGGGATATTTCCCTACGTCCCGGGCCTTCACGGGGTGCTGTCAGGTGGCACCGGCGGCACGAATGAGGCCAGGTACTGCTACTCGATCTGGCTGCGCCACCTCGTGCACGCGCACCGGAGCGGGCTCACCCCCGTCCCGCCGGCGGTCGTCGCCGAGCTGGGACCCGGGGATTCGCTCGGGGTGGGCATCGCGGCGCTCCTCTCCGGCCCCACCCGCTACCACGCGCTCGACGCGGTCAGGTACGCTTCCCCGGACGCGAATACGAGAATCCTCAATGAGCTTGTCGAGCTGTTCGAGCAGCGCGCGGACATACCGGGGGACAAGGAATACCCCCGAGTGCGGCCACGCCTCGACTCCTACAGATTCCCATCCTCGATTCTGAGCGACGAGCTCCTTTCGACGTCACTCGCACACGAGAGAGTGCGCGCCATATCGCGGGCGATCGAGAACCCGAACGGAGCGGCGGAAGGCAACGGTCAGAACCCGGGCAGATCGGGGTTCCTGACGTACCACGCGCCCTGGAAAGACGACAACTCACCGATGACTTCCTCTGTGGACACGGTCATGTCACAGTCGGTGCTGCAGAACATCAGCGACCTGCGACCGGTCCTGTCGGCAATGCTGAAGTGGCTCAGGCCCGGCGGTATCATGTCACACGAGATCGACCTCTCGGCGATCGGCAGGGCGAGGGAGTGGAATGGCCACTGGAGGTACCCGGCCCTGCTCTGGCGCCTCATGCGTGGACGCAGACCGTGGTTTCTGAGCAGAAGACCTCACTCCGCCTACCTTGCCATGATGACGGACACGGGGTTCCGAGTCACGCTCGACCTGCCCGTGCGACGCGCGTCGGTGCTTCGACAACAGGACCTCGCCAGTGAGTTCCGGAACATGACGGACGACGACCTGACGACGTGCAGTGTGTTCGTGCAGGCGGTCAGGCCGTGACAGTCACCCTTTGCCGCGGGTAGCATGCCGGGAGCAGACGGCGGGGGTGCGGTGGAAGCGGGACAAGGACGACACTGCAGAGCAGGCCACAGGCAGCGGGACGGGAGCCAGCATGTCGGCGAGATACATCCTCAGACTCGATGATATCGCACCCAACATGCACTGGGAGAACTACTCCAAGCTGCGCAACTGCGCGGACAGGCTGGGCGTCGCCCCGCTCATCGCGGTAGTGCCCGACAACCGGGACCCCTTCCTTCTGGACAATCCCGTCTGTCCCGGCAACTTCTGGGACGAAATGCGGGAGCGCCAAGAGTCGGGTTGGAAGTTGGCGATGCACGGCTACCAGCACCTCCCCCATACGACGAGCGGCGGGATTCTCGGCCTCGCCTACCGAAGCGAGTTCGCCGGCCTGCCTGCCGACGAGCAGCTCGAGAAGCTCTCCAGCGGCAGGCGCATCCTGGAGAGCGAGGGCATACGGACGGACACGTTCGTCGCCCCTGGGCACTCGTTCGACGCAAGTACCGAGCGCGCCCTGCTCGAATGCGGTTTCACCACGATGTCCGATGGGTTCGCCCTGTATCCGTACGTCACGAATGGCATCGTCCACGTTCCACAGCTTTTCTCGACGCCCAGGCGTCCGCCGCTGCCCCTCGGCGTGTGGACGTTCTGCCTGCATCTGAACACGATGTCGCGCGACCGCCTGGCAAGGACCATCCGATTCCTCGAGCATGAGGCAGACCGCTTCATCCGCTTCGAGGACGCGGCGGGCACGGTGTCCTTGTCCGTTGCCAACCGCGTTGCGGGCACTCTCACGCGCCGGCTGGGCGTCGGCCTCGCATCGCTGGTCGGGAAGAGCGACTGACCTATATCTTACTCAGCGCATGAATGGACTGACGGAGACGCGACCATTCATCGCGGCGACTCCTTCTATTGAGGCCTTTCGCCTTGAATACCCTGTGGGGCACGCCCAGCCTGACCTAGACGATAGCGTTGCGCGGAGCTGACGAAAGAGAAGGTGGGCAATCTCTTGCTCTTCTTCAGGAGTGCCACGTGGTCAGAGTACTGGTGACGGGGGACTGCGCCCAGACACTCATCGATGCTTCAGACCGCTTGTCGTCCGCGGGACACGAGATCGTCGCCACGGCCTGGTCCCCCGGCGAGGCGGCGCAGCTCGCCAAGCGCCTTCGGCCCGATGTGATCCTCCTCTGCAGTGTTCCCTCCAGCGAAGTCGACATAGCTGATGCCGCCCGTGCAATCCACCGGGAGTGCGGCATCCCCGTGGTCCTACCTATGGCGGACCCCGAGACGGATTTCATATCCACGATCGAGGAACTCACGCCCACGACGAGCGTCGTGAACCAATGCGACTGCGACGCTATGGTCACCACAATGGAGAATGCTGCCGCAGCGAGTGCGGAACGAGACGGGCAGATGGACGCCAAGTGCATGCAGCACCTCCTAGACGCAACGGAGGACATGATCTCCATGCACGATCCCGACGGCCGCGTGCTCCACTACAGCGGACCCTCCCGGTTCGACGTCGACCCAAACACGCTGAGCGGGAGGATGCTCACCGAGTTCCTTGGATGGAAGGCCGAACCGTCGGTGGAGGAGCAAATCCGTCAGGTCGCGGCCAGTGGCGAGGAAGCGGTGTTCGAGGACTCCCTTGTCTTCGACGGAGACGTCCTTGACTACTCCGTAGCGCTCGTTCCGGTCAGAGAGGAGCCGGGACGAGTGACCGCAGTCTCCAGAGTGGCAAGCAACGTCACGGGCAGAACTCAGGCGGAGGCACAACTGGCCGAGGAAAAGGACAGAGCAAGGAAGTACCTCGACATTGCGCGCGTCATCCTGATGACCCTAAGTCCCACCGGAGAGGTAACACTCATCAACAGAGAGGCGCTGAGGATCCTCTCATGCTCTGAGGAAGATGTGGTCGGCCGCAGCTTCGTCGATGATTTCATCCCTGAGCAGGCCCAAGGCAAGTTGGTCGCGCTGATGGCGTCCTCGGGACGCACACCCCCTGTCACGGAAGAGCCGCAGGTCATTCCAATCATCAGTGGAGACGAGGAGAGAATCGTGGAATGGCGGTCCGTCGGGCTGTCCAATGCGGACGGCACGCCGGCCGGCACGCTCCTCGCGGGGACAGACATCACCGACCGCGTGCGAGCCGAGCAGGAGAAGGAGAGGATCCGGGGGCAACTCGTTCGGTCGCGGAAGCTCGAAGCGATCGGTCGCCTAGCCGGCGGCGTCGCACACGACTTCAACAACCTGCTCACCGCCATCGGCGGCAACGCGGAGGCGGGGCTCGAGAAGACCACACCGGGTGACCCCGGACACGACGAACTGGCGAGGGTGCTTCAGATCACCCGCAGCGCCGCCGACCGGACCAGACAGTTGCTTCTGCTCAGTCGCGACCAGCCCGCCGCTCTGATGCCGATGGACCTCAACAGGGATCTCGGTGGCTTCATCGAGATGCTCTCCAGGACCATCGGTGAGAGCGTTGATGTGACGGTCCGGAGCGATCCGGATCTCTGGGCGGTCAACGCCGACCACTCGAACATCGAACAGCTTCTCATGAATCTCGTCATGAACTCGAAGGACGCGATGCCCGAGGGCGGCTCCATTGTCATCACGATCGAGAACGTGACACTGAGCAAGTCAGACATCCGGGAAATGCCGGAAGGCCGGCCTGGTTGGTTCGTCCGGCTCACGGTCACTGACACGGGTCCCGGCATGACACCGGACGTGATGGAGTGCCTCTTCGAACCTTTCTTCACGACGAAGGGCGAGTGCGGTAGGACGGGACTCGGGCTTTCCATCGTTCACGGAATCGTCAAGCAACACCGCGGGTGGATGACCGCTGCGAGCGAGCCGGGTCGCGGTACCGAGTTCCAGATGTACTTCCCGACGCCCTCCCAGATGCCCGTCGAGGAGCCGGTACCTGTCTGCGCCGGCCTCGGGGCTCGGGGCAACGGCGAGAAGATCCTTCTGGTCGAGGACGACGAGGTGATCCGCGAGCTCTTCAGCAGGACGCTCAGCAACTACGGGTACGAGGTGGTCAGCGCCGGCAACGCATCGGAAGCAGCCAGCCTCTTCGAGGGAGGCGGCGGAGGATTCGACCTCCTGCTCAGCGACGTAGTCCTCCCCGACGGCACCGGTCCGGAGCTGGCCCGCAGACTGACAGAGCGCCAGCCCGATCTGCACGTGCTTGTTACCACCGGCTACGCCGGAGAGGCCGTGCAGGCCGGCCGCGATGCGGGCACGTCCTATCCCTGCCTGAGGAAACCCTACTCCATATCGACGCTTCTCTTGGCCATACGGGAGGCCGTCACGCACTGATCGCCGGATGAAGTCCCAGGCTGACGCGAACTCGCCTGTCGAACTGTCGACCACTGAGCGGGAGATCCCCGCAGGGCGATTGGCCGTGGCGAGATCCACGCTGGCTTATGCACCTCCTGCAATGAGCCTGCGTTGCCTCGGGATGGGAAAGGGACACTTGACACTGCTGGGACGCTCAACTACATGTGACTATGTGCAACAGTTGAGAAACACGGACCTGCTGGATAGGGTCTTTGCGTCTGGCTGGAAGATCGAAGCGCAAAGAACACAGACTACTACGCTTGATGCCTTGGAACAGGAGCGATAGGAATGGCCAGTGACGACGCTGTGTTGAATACCCGCCAGACGGCCGCGTTTCTGGGAGTCCATGTCGAGACGGTGAGGAGACTCGCGAGGCGTGCGGAGATCCCCTCGTTCAAAGTGGGGACGGACTGGCGCTTCAGCAAAGAGACCCTGCGCAGATGGTTCGAAGAGCAGGGGCCGCGCACCCGACCGGGGACGGTTCTTGTGGTGGACGACGATCCCCCGGTCCTCCGTTCGATATCGCGGATGGTCGAGCGGCTCGGCTATCGGGCTCAGAGCGCGACCAAAGGAGGCGAGGCCCTCGGGCTGGTATCCCACAGTGTGCCGGACCTGATCCTCCTCGACATGGTAATGCCGGGCATGAACGGGGCTGAGTTCCTCGACGAACTCCGGCTGGCACATCCGGATCTGCCCGTGGTGATCGTCACCGGGTATCCGGACAGCAGCCTGGTGCACAGGGCTGCTCAGCATGCGCCGGTCATGTTGCTCACCAAGCCGGTCGACCTGGCGCAGCTCGAGCGCACGCTCAGGACGGTGCTGGGCAATCCCCCGCGCTCCGGCCGAACAGAGGGGACAGAGTAATGGGCGACAGCGACAAGACCCAGCTCATTGAAGAGTTGGAAGTCGAACGCCGGCAACAGCACGCACTGCTCGACAGCACGTCGTACGCCATCATCACCACCGATCTGGACTCCGTCATCCAGAGTTGGGACAGGGCCGCGGAAGCGCTGTACGGATGGAGCACCGAGGAAGCCATCGGCCAGCGAATGGATGAGCTGGTCCCAACCGAGTACGACGATCAGAATGGCAACGACGGGCGCGCCAAGCTCCGGGCCGAAGGCACATGGAGCGGTGAGGTGATCCATACCCGGAAGGACGGCAGGCAAATCGTCGTTCAGGTCTCCACCAATCTGGTGAAGGGTGACGCCGGTCATCCGACGCATGTCGTGAGTATTAATCGTGGCATTACCGGGCGTAGGCGAGCCGAAGAAGCATCGCTGAGAAGTGAAGAGAACTTACGCGCTATTCTCAATGCTAGTCCCGATGGGATATGTCTGCTTGATATCAACGGAATCATTCTCTCTGCGAACGAGACCTATGCAAGAAGACTGGGCCTAGAGCCAGATAACGTTGTTGGCAAGAGTGCTCTTCAACATGCACCTCATGAATCAATGCGGGAAAGAGAAGCGGCGATCGAGAAAGTCTTCAGGACGGGTGAGCCGTCACAATACGAACATGGGGAACTATCTGGCGTATTCGAGTCGCATCTTCATCCTGTTCTTGGCCCGGCGGGAGAAGTAACGGCGGTTGCCGTCTATGCCCGCGACATCACCGCGCGCAGGCGGGCCGAGGAGAGCGCGCGTGAAACTGAGATACGCGCCCGCACCATGATGCAGCAGTGCCCTCTGCCCATCCTGGTCATGTCGACCGACGGCCGAATGGTCGAGGTCAATGACGCCTATCTGGAACTCTGGGATATTCCGGAGGAGGCGCTGCCGGAACTCTTCAACAAGTACGATATTTTCCAGGACGAGCAGGCAAGGAGGCTGGGCGTCATGCCGTACATCGAGAGGGGCTTCGCGGGTGAGTCCGTTCTCCTGCCGCCGCTCGAGTATGACGCCGCAGACGCCGCACCGACCCTCGAGATCAGTGACGCCAAGGGAAGAAAGCGCTGGATCCTGTCGCGCATCTACC
>JAUWBY010000132.1 GCA_030609605.1 Candidatus Eiseniibacteriota bacterium | reverse complement strand
GGCATCCCAGGCGTAGCACTGTTCTTCGTGCCTCTGATCCTTGCCCGGCACTCTTTCAAGCTGTACATCGACATGCGCGAAACCCACATGGATACGGTAAGAGCTCTCACGTCGGCGATCGATGCGAGCGATCCGTTCACGAGCGGTCATTCCGAACGAGTGACCGAGTACTCGACGAGCATAGCTCGGCGAATGGGGCTCTCTGAGCGGCGCGTCCTGATGGTCGAGTACGCCAGCCTCCTTCACGATATGGGCAAGATCGCGATACAACATGACGTGCTCCTCAAGCCGGGGAAGCTCACTGATGATGAATGGAAAGTGATGCGGAAACACCCGGAGACCGGCGCCAGAATCGTCTCCGATCTTCACTTCCTGAAGGGAGCGCGCGAGATCGTGCTCTACCACCATGAGCGCTGTGATGGGAAGGGCTATCCCGATGGGCTCGAGGGCAAGGAGATCCCAATCGGGGCAAGGATCGTAAAGGTGGCGGACGCATTCGATGCGATGATGTCCGATCGTCCCTACAGGCGCGGCCTGGACATGGATGCGGCGATGGAGGAGCTGCGACTGGGGAGGGGCACAGATTTCGATGCGGAAGTGGTCGACGTCTTCCTGGGACTTATCTCGGATGGAGGTGTGAAGATCGGGGCAGAGTAGTTCTTGAGCTGAACCAGCGACTGGATCATGGGCTGTGGAGAGGGTATGGGGAGGAGTGGATGACATCAGAGAACGGTCGTTGCGAGAAACGCAATCACCATATCACTTGTGATGGAGACCGACCATTCGATTGTGAGCTCATGAGGCAACTCGGTACTCTCAACGGCGTTGAGCTGTGGGAAGGCCGCAACACACATACGGGAGGCGTTGTTGGCGTTGAGTTCCTAACACACACGAGAGACCGTGGCTCCCCGCAGTCATCCGGACTACTCAAGGAGTTCGGCACACTATCCAGACTGGCTCATCCCCTCGTCCCCAGAGTGCTCGGTCTCTCTCCACGGTCTGTTCGTAGTCCGAGTCTCTTTCTGGAATCCGACGGACCGTGGCAGTCTCTCGGCAGTTGGGCTCAAGCCTACGCCGATGTCGAGAACATTACATCCCTGCTTGATTCACTCCTTGGTTTCCTCGACTACCTGCACGCAGTTGGATTTGCACACACGGCGCTCACGCGCGATTGTGTGTGGGTATCGACTGACAGCGATTCCGCAACGCCCGTCTCAGTACATGTGATCGGATTCCATCATGCGTGCCGTCGAAGGTCCGACCAGGGGTTCGATTGCACCGCTCGATCGCCATTCGAATCAGCTCCGCATTTCGAAAGCGGGGTACACACGGATCTTCTCTCGGTTGGCAGAATCGCTATCGAACTTCTGGCTGCAATGCTGGGAGGAGCCTCCGGCGGGTCTTCTGATCCAATTGAGGTTCTGTCAGAGATCAGATCCGAGCTTCCAGTTGGTCTTCATAGTGTACTTGGCAAGATGCTGTCGCCAGAAGAGGCTCTGAGACCCAGAGGAGCTCAGGAGGCCAGGAGTCTACTCCGTGGCGCCGATCTCACGGTCCTAGGCCTGGATGTATCACTCCGGCGCGACGGCGGGATCGTGACGCGTGATGATGCTCTCTATCTGTTTCGCTGGGCCAAGCGCAGAGCTCTGCGTAGCGGGGGGCATGTTCTCGTTCTTGTGGGTCCAAGGGGAGTGGGCAAGAGCACGCTGGGTCGACTGTACCGGATAGAGACGCTCGCCGAGGGCGGTCGCTTCGCGGAAGTCTCTTGGGACGCTCTGCGTCAAGTACAAAGCAGGAATGCCCTAGAACCGGAGCGGTCTGTCATTCGGATCGCAGACCTGGATCCATATGCTGGCTCCAGAGGACCTGCCATTCTGCTTGTCGATGGAATCGAGACCTTATCTTCTGAGGGTCTTGAGATCATCGTTGCGGGCGCCTCTGCTGTGAGAGGCCCGAAGCTGTTGCTCGTTCTGTGTGATCAGATTTCCTCCGAATCTGAGCCGGCGTGGTTGGCGGTTGGCAGGAAAACACCTGGGGAGCTGTTCACCGTTCAGTTTGAGGAAATCGGTGCCATGTTGTGGCACGAGGTAGGTCTCCTGGTCGGGGAAACCGCAGGTACGACGCCATGTAGTGGGTTTGTGGACTGGTTGGTCGAACACACGGACAGCAGTCCTCAATTCGTCAGGGAACTGACCGAGTTCCTGGCTTCGAAGGGCTGCCTTCAGAGGTCCCCCGAGGGTCTCGTGCTGGATGTGTCTCGAGCAGACGAGGCGGGTGTGCCGGATTCGGTCTGGGAAATGCTCAGAAAGAGGTTGGCCGATCTCTCAAGCGCTGAGCTGGAAGTCGCACGTATCGCTGCTCTCGGACCCGGGATAACTGGCGACATAATCGCTCAGATCACCGGTCTCCTAGTGCTGGACGTGAATGAGGCACTTCGGCGACTGGACCTGCTCAACCTTGCTTCACTCTCTCGCTCTCGTGATATCAGCGGCCTGACTGACGATGCCGTCAGCAGGTTGTTGTGGCCTGAATCAGATGGGGACTTGAAGCGAAAACTGCACGAGCAAGTAGCTCACATTTTGAACGAGTCTGGTGATGATGATCCTCCAGAGAGAAGATGTGATGGAGCCGTGGCATGGCACCTGGCCCGCGCGGGGCGGTATGGCAACGCCCTGCCGATCGCACTCGCTGCGACCATCACTGCTCTCGATGCAGACCGCCTCGATGAATCGGAGCGCCATCTCGATCTCGTTGACGAGATCCTGACCTCTTCCAGCGATGTGGCTGACAGCACCCTGTCCTCTCTGGTCTACCTATCCGCCGGTTACTGGCGCGCAGGTAGAACATCATCGTGTGCCAGAGTGTCCCGGCTCGGCTTGGAGGTGGCGGCACAGAATCCATCGGCGCCTGACGACGAACTCATCGAACTCCTCTGGTTGCTGGGGAGAGCGGCGATACTCAGCGGGGATCCCGACGGGGCTCTGCGTGCATTGGATAGAGCTCTTGAGTTATCGATGGAGAGCAAGAACCGCATCCGCACAGCTGGTATCCGTCTCTCTTTCTGCATGGTGCATCAAGTGAGGGGTGAGTTCCGCGAGGTCGACCGACTTGCCGATGAGAGCATCGCTTTGCTTGAGGGTACTGGCAGAAGTGATCTAGTGGCTCGGAGCTACAGCTCCAAGGGTAACGCTCTGCACGCTCTCTGTGAGTGGAAATCATCCTTGGCATGGTCTATTCGGGCCGTACAGGCATCTCGCGAGGATGAGAACGGCTGTACCCCTCTGAGTGTCTATGTGAGCAATGTAGGATGGACGAACATGCGCCTAGGGAACTGGGACGTGGCGGAGGAGCATCTTGCAGAGGCGCTATCGCTGGCCTCCAGTGCAGGTATTCCTTATCAGTCGCAGCTGGCGCTGCTGAACATGGGGTGTCTTTGGACTCGTCGTGGGGTATTCGAAAAGGCAGCGCAGTGTCTCCAAGATGCTTCCTCTTGGGCGGAGAGAACAGGGGATGAATGGGGTCTTGCGATGATTCTGGTCGACATGGGTCAGCTCGAATTCGCCCGTGGGAATCCCGGCTTCGCCCTCGGGTACTACGATCGAGCCGAAGCGCTCATGAGTGAGGTGGGAAGTGTCGATGACCTTCCGGAGTTGCTTCGCGCTCGGGCAGAGGCGCTATTGACTCAGGGACGGCACGGGGACGCGCGTGAGTCCGCAGAGGAGGCGCACAAGCTATCGACGAGAATCGAGAACCGCCTCGAAATCGCCAACTCATCTCGCGTGCTGGGTGAGATAGCGGCGTGCGTCGGTGAGCTGGATCGAGCCTTGGGACTGTGCGGCGAGGCGACAGATGCACTCCGCGCGATGGGGGCGCCGTACGAACTGGCCCAGTCACTGGCAGCGACGGCCCGGGTCCACCGGGAGAGGGGCGAATCGCGTGATGCCGTAGTGTTACTCGAGGAAGCCCGGGACACCTTCCGTGATCTTGGCGCTCGGCGAGATTCGCGTGTGATTCAGGAGGAACTCGCTGAGATGGCCGGGGCCCTCCAACTTCCCGCAGCGGAGCTTCCCGGCGAGCGGGAGCATCTGGCGTCGCTCTACAGGTCAAGCCAGGTCCTGGCATCGTCGGAGTCACAGAGGGAGGCTGCGCGCGAACTCGCCGACATTGCCGCTGCAGGCATCCCTGCTGAGACAGTGGTAGTACACCTCCTGCAGTCTGGATCGACAGGGATCACACACCAGTCATCGCTCTGTGAGCGCGAGGGTGTGGAGCTGGAAGTTCAGGAACAGGTTCCCGTCTTCCTGAAGCACCTGGCAGAGAGTGAGCCGATCATCCGCGTCGCACACGATGATCAGCGCTCCGGCCCGCTCTCAATACTCCTTGCCAAGCACGACTTGAGAAGCCTCCTTGTCATCCCAATGATGCTGCGGGAGCAGCTCATCGGTCTTCTCTATCTTGATTATCGCAAGAGGGACGCGACTTTCTCCGACGAAGATGTGCGCTTCGCGGAGGCGCTGGCCGCACAGGCAGCGACTGCGATAGACAATGTCCGGTTGCGTGCTGATCTGGAGGAGGAACTGGAGACGCTTCGCTGGGAAGTCGACAGTCGATTCTCCTTTGCGAACATCATCGGTCAGAGCGTCAAGATGCAGGAACTCTTCTCCCTTCTCCAGAAGGTCGCGGCCACATCAGTCACAGTGCTCATAGAGGGTGACTCAGGAACAGGGAAGGAACTGGTCGCTCGAGCCATACACTTCAACAGTTCCCGCAAGCACGCGCGCTTTGTGCCGCAGAACTGCGCGGCGCTCCCGGAGCAGTTGCTCGAAAGCGAGCTCTTCGGTCACGTTCGCGGCGCATTCACAGGGGCACTGAAGGAGAAGGGAGGGCTCTTCGAAGCGGCTGATCGAGGTACGTTCTTCCTTGATGAAATCGCAGACATGCCACCGTCGCTCCAGGTGAAGCTGTTGCGTGTCTTGCAGGACGGTGAGATCCGCAGAGTTGGGGCGACAGATTCCATCACAGTGGATGTCCGAATAGTCGCGGCCACCAACAAATCGCTTGAAGAAGAAGTGAAGGCGGGTCGCTTTCGTGAGGATCTTTTCTATCGTCTGAACGTGGTCCGTATGCGCATGCCGACCCTCAGGGAGAGGAGAGACGACATACCTCTCTTGGCCCAACACTTCCTTGATCTCTTTTCCGACGAGTGCGACAAGAGCATTTCAGGCTTCACTGATCATGCGATGGATATCCTCGTGAATTACGACTGGCCCGGCAATGTGCGAGAATTGGAGAACGAGATCCAGCGAGCTGTTGCCCTGTCCAAGCCGAGGTTGCCGATATCCGCACAATCGCTTTCGGAGAGATTTCGCTCTGTCGAAGTTGTTGTCAAGCCGCCTAGGCCGAATGTTCAACTCTCACTCAAGGACATGGTTGAAGGTGTAGAGCGCAGAGTCATCCTGCAGATGCTTGGTGAGCACAAATGGAACAAGTCGCGAACCGCTGAGGCACTCGGGCTGAGCAGACAGGGGCTTCTCAAGAAGATAGCAAGGTTGAATCTGACCCCGGATGAGAAGTAGCATTCCACTTGGAACTCCAGCGCCGCGCTGCTAAGTCACCCGAGCCGGAATCTAGGGGGGAGGCGATCCAGTGAAAGACAAACGGACCACCGAAACCGCGTACTCCCGCGCCGGTGTCAACATCGATGCGGGTATGGACGCCGTGAAGCTGATGGGCTCGGCCGTGCGGTCGACGTGGGACGAGAACGTCTGCTGCGACTACGGCGCCTTCGCGGGGCTTTATGATCTGGCTTCCGCTGGGTGCGGGCGCGATATCCTCGCGGTGACGATCGATGGGGTCGGGACGAAGCTCAAGATTGCGGCCATGCAGGGACGCTACGACACGGTCGGGCAGGATCTTGTGAACCACTGCGTCGACGACCTCCTTGTTCAGCGCGCACGTCCCCTGATCTTCGCCGACTACTTCGCCAGTTCCAGTATCACTCCCGAGCACGTTGCGGAGACGGTTCAGGGCATGGCCAAGGCCTGTCGGGTAGTCGGGTGCAATCTACTGGCGGGGGAGACTGCAGAGATGCCGGGCGTGTACTGCGAGGGCGAGATCGATCTTGTCGGTTGCATGATCGGCATCGTGAGGAAGGCTGATGTCGATGGTGTTCCTCCCATCGCGCCGGGCGATGTCCTTCTCGGACTACCATCCACCGGGCTTCACACGAACGGCTACTCGCTGGCGCGCCACCTCCTCTTCGAGGAGGAGGGGCTGACTGTGGACTCGCGTGTGCCCGATCTTGGCTGCACGGTGGGCGAGGAGCTCCTGAAGATCCACCGTGAGTACTTGAGCGCCATCGAGCCGTTCCTCGGCGACAAGCGCGTTCATGGGCTTGCGCACATCACCGGTGGCGGGCTCTACGACAACGTACAGAGGGTTCTGCC
>JAUWBY010000106.1 GCA_030609605.1 Candidatus Eiseniibacteriota bacterium | reverse complement strand
AATATCTTGACATTGCTGTGTCGGGGGTTTAAGATTAGTGATATCGAACTTGATATTGTCAATGTTTGTCAATCTCCAGGAGGTGAATATGATTCATCGGTCACCAGAAGCCTGCCCAGTCTGCGGCGGGGAACTTGTCATTCGTGAGCTGGAGTGCCCTTCCTGCGAAGTCACGATTCGTGGAAGCTTTGAGACCTGCGCCTTCTCGGTTCTCACCGGGACGCAGCTTCAGATGGTCAAGATCTTCCTCAAGTCGCGTGGCAATCTCAAGGAACTCGAGCGCGAGTTCAGCATTTCCTACCCCACCGTTCGAAGCAGGCTCGATGAGATCGTCAGAAAACTCGGCTTCACGCCTGAGCCGGATCTAGATCCGAAGTTCAGAGAGGAACTCCTGGCAAGACTCGAACGAGGAGAGATCGATGCGGATGAGTTCGTACGGAAACTGGATGACGCGGCCGCTTAGCGTCGCCGTCTGCCCTACCCCGGACCTGTGGCCGAACGTTGCTCCCTCACGTACGGCGCACGCGGCCCCCCCGACGGAGTTCAGGAGACACACCTCACCCAAGGAGACGGAAGGCATGAAGGAAGAAACCCTGAGAATACTCACGCTTCTCGAGAACGGGAAGATCACCGCCGACGAGGCGAACAGACTGATATCCGCACTCGACAGGGCCGAGTCGAAGCCGAACGAGCGGCAGACCAGGCGCAAATGGCTGCACATCAAGGTTGAGGAAGACGGCCAGAAGAAAGTGGACGTCAAAATCCCCCTCGCTCTCCTCAAGTTCGGATTCAAGTTCGCGCCGCACGCGTCAGGCTTCCGTGTGTCGAACGGCCATCGCAAGGAGCTCCGTACGAGGCTCCGAGAGGCCAAGGCGAAGGCCCGCGCTGCCAAGGCACGTGCGCGGCGGGAGTTCCGCGCAGGGATGAAGGAGTTCGATGCCGCAATGGACGGTCTCGACATGGGTGATGAGTTCGGCACCCGGGTCGAGGCAACTGTCTCTGAGGCGCTGCACGAATCCATGGACGAAGTGAAGGAAGTGCTCGATGACAACCTCGATATCGACATAGAGAAGATCCTGAAGATGGCGCAGGACCCGAGCTTCGACGGGACGATCCTCGAGGTACGCGACGAGGAAGACGGCGAGCACGTCACCATCACTCTGGAGTAGCCGAGGATCTTCTGTCTCCAGGGTCGTGGACGCGCCCTTGGAGAACACCATCGTTGAATGCATTGAAACAGGAGTCGACAGGATGAAGCACGTGCGCGGAGGGGTGATAAGCGGAGGAATGGTCGTCGACGGCGACCAGGCAATGAACGGATCGTGTGTCGGAGACATAGCAGTGATCAAGGGCGGTAGGCTCAGTCTCAACGGCGCCTGCTCCGGGGACCTGATCATGGAGGACGGCGAGACCATACTCCGCGGAGCTCTCGCCGGAGACGCCACTCAGCTGGCCGGGACTCTCACAGTGGACGGAGCCATCAGCGGCGACCTTCTGATCGAGAGCGGAGATACGACAATCCGTGGGGCTGTGGCTGGCGACGTGCAGAACCGCGGCGGCAACCTCAAAGTATACGGCGTCATCAAGGGCGACCTCATCGAGGACGCTGGCACGACGTGGGTCGACCCGGAAGCTAGGATCATGGGCGATCATGTCGCGCGGGACGAGCCACGGCATCAAGGGGCACCGGACTCCGCGCCTGAGCGACCTGCCCCCCCGTCGCCACCTGAGCCGCCTGACTCACATGCAACAGATCCGGAGCCGCGCTAGAATTTCGCGTACGGCGACTCGAGGATTGAGGAACTCGTATGCCGCAGTGCCCGAAACGCCCGGAGGCGTTCCTCTGCAGGAGGGTTCGGGCACTGCACCCTGCCATCATCGCGAGACGTGATCGTGGCGCACAACCAGACATCGTCGAGGAAGACACCTGCCCCTCCTGCTGTGCCGGGGCCACAGCCGTCATCCGTCGTATAGAAGGTGGTTGCCATCTGGAAGGTGCTGAAGCCCGGGTACGAGTCGAGACTGTGGCCGCTGAGACCTGCGGCCCCCCAGCCATCGCACTGCCCGAAGTCACCCCACCAGGCTCCTATCTGGTACCACATCCCCTCGTCGAACCGAACGGAGTGCGTCCAGTAGTCGTTGTCGTCGGTCGGCACCTCCGCGTGAACCGCCATGTAAAGCGTGCACGCCCCATCAGCGTAGCCGACGTCGATCGCCGGCGAGCAGAGCATATCCATCAGGTTCGGCGGGACCAGACTTGTGTCGGCATCATCTCCGCACCACCAGCAGCGAGGATCGCTGAAGGCGGGGCAGGCACGTTCCACCAGGTGCCAGTGGTCGCCTGGTAGTCCCAGACCACCCGGTGTGCAAAGACCCCCGTCCTGGACGTCATCATAGAAGTAGACGCCTCCGCCGATGAAATCGAACACCTTGATGTTGTCGACGTGAAAGGCGCCTCCGTCCGAATCATAGAGACCGTCTTCGTCAGACCACCACGAATCTGAGGTGAACAGGAATCGGGCGACAAGCGGATTGTCGTACTCACCCACCAGATAGCCGTACAATCCAAGATCGTGCCAGCCCCCACTCGATCCGCTGTATCCGTTGTTGAGGTTGACGTAGTCGCCTTCGCTCTGCACCTGAAGGTATGTGCAGTCGTAGTCAGGCTCGGAGTCGTAGCGGTACGCGAACGTCAGTACTGGGTAGGCGGTGGGTCTTTCGTCTCTCGCTTTTCCCTGGGGTTCCGGGGTCGCTGATTCGCGGTAGAGCGTCTTGATGGCGCCCCATGACATGTTCTGCACGACAGTCTGGGTAAGATCAACCGGAGGAAGGCTCAGCCACTGATACCAGCCGTTCCCGTAGCCGTCGCCGCCGCTGATGGACGGGTCGAGCAGGCCGACCCACCACGAATAGTCGGTCTCGTAGAGCGGATCATCGAAGGCAAGGTAGGTGTCCGGATGGAAGCTGGCTTGGAGCCAGGTACTCTGATCATAGTGGCTCCAGCCGCTGACATCGCCCTCCATGTCGTCGTACCAGACTATCTGGTACGATCCCGGCTCGGCGGCGCAGTGCGATGCGAGCGTCATTGCGAGGAAGAGCGCCGCGAGATTGAGGAGAACACGATAGCTGCGGTGCATTGGCAACCTCCTTTCGGGATATGCGCGAGCCCGGTCGTCGGCCGCCGCGATCCACAGCTGCGTTAGAACCTCCTGTACGGAGAGAGCCCTGAGACCTGATGACGAGCGAGCCTCCTCTTCGCGGCCGCGACTCTCCGGTTCCGATCAGCAAGGGCGTCGAGTTCGGCTCGTCCCGGCTCCCCCAGCGTGTAGTAGCCCTCCAGCCATGTGTCGTCTATGTTGATGCCGGCGCCCCCACCAGCTCCAGGACCACAGCCGTTGTCGGTTGTGTAGAAGATGGTCCTCGCCTGGATTGAGTGAGCAGGCAGATATGCGCTCAGATCGATACCATTGAGCCCCACACTCCCGAAGCCGCCGCACTGCGCGAAGTCACCCCACCAGGCACTGAGTTGGTACCAAGGCCCCCCATCTATCCGAACGGCGTGCGTCCAGTAGTCGTTGTCTACGGTAGGCACCTCGGCGTGAACGGCCATATACAACGTGCAGGCATACTCAATCAGCCCCCCGGGATTGATTACCGGCGTGTAGAGGGCGTTCGCAAGATTGGGCGGAATCAGGCTCGTATCCGCGTCATCGCCACACCACCACGATGGTACTATGCATGACGAACAGACGTCGTCCACGAGATGCCAGTAGTCACCGGCGGCATCCGGCACGCCGGGCAAGCAGGGGCTTCCAACCTGTACATCATCGAAGAAGTAGACGGTGCCATCGTAGAAGTCGTAGACCTTGATGTTGTCGACGTGGAAGGCCCCACCGACTGAGTTGTAGTCCCCATCCTCGTCCGACCACGCCCCGTCCGAGACGAATCGGAAGCGCAGCATGAGCGGATCGTCGTACTCCGTCAGCATGAACCCGTAGGCGCCGTGGTCCTGCCACCCGTTGCTCGTGCCGTCGTAGCCGTCATTGAGGTTGACGAACACACCGAGGCTCTCCGCCTGAACGTAGGTGTAGTCGTATCCGGGCTCAGAATCGTACCTGTAGGTGAATGTAAGCACAGGGTAGGCGGCCGGTCTTCCGCTTCGATTCTTGCTCGACCGCTCCGCTCTCTCCGACTCGCGGTAGAGCGCCTTGATGGCGCCCCAGGAAATGTTCTCTACCGTGGTCTGGGTAACCACGATCGGCGGCATGTTCAGCAGCTGATTCCAACCGTTCCCGTAGCCACCGTCGGCGTCATAGTCGAAGGTGCCGCACCACCACGAGTAGTCCGTCTCGTGGAGCGGGTCGTCGAAGGCAAGATATGTATCGATGTGGAACTTCGACTCTGCACTCGCGCTCAGATCCTCGTGGCTCCAATCACCGGGACCATCCGCCATGTCGTCATACCAGATGACCCCGTAGTACGCGGGATTGGCTTGGCAGACCGAGACAGGAGCAGATAGGAGTAGGATCGCTGCAAGGTAGAAAAGGAATCGATAGCCGTGGTGCATGGCGACCTCCTTTCGGGGGGGTGCGAAAACCCGGTCGGCGACCGCCGCGATCGACGGGCGCGGAAGGCATCATTAGTATACCACACGCGTGCAAAGATCGCCAGCGCTGTTCCTGGAGATGCACGCCATGCCCGGCGCACAGCAGAAACGCCCCGGGCACGATGCCCCGGGCGTTTTGCACACTTGCTTTTGATACGGCATCAGCAGGCCGCCCGGACCGGGCGCCTCAGGCTAGCCTCAGGTGACCCCCCCAGTCCCGCACGATGCAGCCGGGCCGCCACCCGATGTCGCAAACGTCGAGACTATCCTCCGCCCCTTCTTCTTTCCGCAAGCCGGACACTCGTGAGGCTTGTCCCGGTTGGTGACGGACTCGAGTTCCTCAAAGACCGTCCCGCAACTGTCGCACATGTATTCGAAGATCGGCATCCGTCCTCCAGAAGATCTTTTGTCAATCCCATCTGTCTCTCGGTGAGGTCCGGATCGATGCTGATCAGGCCCTCACGTCCGTTGCGCTATCGTTCTGCAGTTCTGATGCCGCGCACCCGGATTGGATTCGGGAAAACGGCTATCCCGATCGCCTGAACAGTACCCGTCTCGGGACCAGCGAGTCCTTTCCCATGAATCGCACGATCTCCCAGTCGTCCGCGAAGAGGCCCCGTATTTCATCATTCGAGTATGGGCGAAAGAGCATCCCCTCACGCTTACCCCCGATGTACTGGTGCGTGCCGTCATCCAGAATACGACTCTCGGAGTCCGAGTCATCACTCTTGTCTTCATCGAACGCTACGAGCAGTAGAGCTCCGGGACGCGCAACGCGCCCCAGCTCCGTCGCCAGTTCCTCGGAGTGCCGGAGCGTCACGTGGTCGAGACAGCTCCATGCAAGCACTCCATCCATGACGGCGTCGTCCAGTCCTATCCGGCTCCCATCGAATTCCACGCTGGACAGGCTCTCGAGCCCCTCGTCGCGCGCGTTTGCTTCACAGTAGCGAACACCCTCATCGACCACATCGCAGATGACAGTCTGGTACCCGCGTCTTGCCAGCGCGACCGCGTTTCGGCCAAGCCCGCATCCGAAATCCAGCACGTCTCCCCCATCGGGCAAAAGGTCCAGAAACTCGAGCGCGAGTTCACTGTCTCGATCGAAGATCGATTCCCCCCACTTCTCGGGGATGCCGCCTGCAATGGTCTCTCGTATGCACCGTTCCCAGAAGACATGAGATGCGGGTCGCTCGTCGTGCTGCAAGGATCCCTCCGGAATCTAGTTGGGTGACTTTCGTGCAATCACGAAATCGCCCTGGCCTGGTGTAGCGTCATCCATCGCCCGAGCCCCAACGTCTTCGCAGAACTCAACAAACGTGGAGGCACATTCATCCAGTCGCTCTTCGCTCTCGGCTGTGTTGAAGGCCTCAAGCACCGACGGGATGCGATGATCCAGATGTCTGATCTCACCAAAGCCGACAGACTCAAGGAGCTCATCGAGCGTCCTGCCCGTCAGGTGGTTGAGCTCATAGCAGGCGGCCGATATCACGTACGGCGCGAGCGTCTCGAAGAACGGGAGAGAGAGCTCATGCGGACGCTTCGACGCGCTGTCGGATCGAAGATCGAGCGACACAGGCTTCTCAACCACTGCCTCCAGAACCCTCGAGAGCTCCGGATCTGCCGCAAGTCGCACTCCGTCAAGGAAGAGCCCATAGCGCGCCTCGCGCGGCGGCGATTTCGTGCGGAGCTGATAGAAGAGGATGCGCTCATCAGAACCGTCCGCACCGCGAGCACGCTCCATCCAAATCTCCTCGTCTCCATCACTCTCGGGGAAGTACTCCGAGTAGTCCTCAAATACCATGGCGAGCGTCCCGCCCGGCCTGAGCACCCGGTGCGCTTCGGCAAGCGCTGCTGCCGGATCGTCGCACTGCTCGATCGAGGAGGCGGCACAAACGCCGTCGAACGATGCATCCTTAAGCGACATCGCCTCGGCATCCATCACTAGGAACTCGACATTCTCAATCCCCAGACGCGCTGCGTTCTCACGCTGGATGCGCACGCGCCGTGGAGATGGATCGATGCCTGTGATCCGGGAGAAGCGATCCGCCATCCGGAGTGACGGCCACCCATCGCCGGGCCCGATATCGAGGACGCTCTCGGCGCCTCCCATCGCCCGCGCGAACGCGCTCACGATCGCCACATCGTGCCAGTGCGCCCGCCTTGTATGATCGAGCGGCTGGTACAGAACAACCAGACACTCCCCGGACTGCGACTCCATCCGCTCATACGCAAGCTCAGCCGTGGTCGTCTGCCGCGGCGAGAGGTTGCTTCTGATCCAGCGCTCGATGTCCGACTGCGTGCTCAAGCGAATCTCCTGTTTCGTGCACGGGCCTGCGTGGCCGGACCCGACCGCCGCGTAGCCGTGCGCGCTGACTGACGACAAGGGGGACACATTGTGCCCCCCCAATCGTAAGTCAGGAATCCTGCCTGTGCTACAGCTATCGGACCATCCTCGCATCATGCCCCCCGCGTGGACGGCTCCTACTTCAATAACACCAGCTTTCGCACCTCCTTGTAGCAGCCATTCCTGCCATCGGAACTCATTCGAACGAAATACACCCCGCTCGCGGCGCGCTCGCCCGAGTCAGTTAGTCCATTCCAGATCGCCGTGTGTTCACCGGCGCCGACCTCGTCATCAACCAACGTCCGTACGACACGCCCGGATGCGCTGAAGACGCGGAGCGCCACGTGACCGGACGACGCGATGCTGTACTCTATGGTCGCCATCGGATTGAAGGGATTCGGGTGCGGAGAACGAAGCGCGGTCGCCACGATGTCATCGTCCGGTATCGACGTCTCAAGCGGAACCCCGATGCGCAGGCGGTCGAGCATGAATCCCTTGCTATGGCCGACG
>JAUWBY010000142.1 GCA_030609605.1 Candidatus Eiseniibacteriota bacterium | reverse complement strand
GTCTATGGTCTGGTCGCTGTCCCTCGTGATCCACTTGTGCCCTTCGCTGTCGACATAGACCCGGTAGTTCCAGCTATCCTTCCTGATGCCACCGTCCTCGGTCTTGTGGGTGACCCAGCTGCTCCCGTCATATCCGGCGAGACCTTCACCGTGGGTGGAGAGCCAGATCGTGCTGCCCTCGATGTCCATGTCGAAGATCTTGACATCATTGGGAGTGTCGACGGTCTCCCAATCGCCGCCTGCGGCAGAACCAGTTGCCCAGAAAAGGGTCGCGGCCAGTACGCCGAGGGCCAGTGAAATGCTGCGCATATGCTGTGACACCTCCGTCAGTGTTGTGCTGTTCCATCAACGTCGTGATTACCTTAGTGTCCTGAGCGTCCCCCGGCACATCGGAGAAGCCAGCGCACCACGATCCGTAGATCGCTTCCGAGTGACCAGTTCTGAACGTAGTAAGCATCCAGAGCAGCAACGTCGTCGTTGAAATGCCTTCCGCTCCCGGCGACCCGGGAGAGTCCGACGATCCCGGGCCTCGCATCAAACCTAACGCGAGATCTGCTCTCGCACCTCTCGGCCACCGCAGGCACAAGAGGTTCGGGTCCCACGAGACTCATCTCGCCCCTGAGAACGTTGATGAGCGCAGGGAATCGGTCCAGACCGTGCCGCACACAGAAGCGTCTGAGCGCAGGCTCTGTATCCTCCGCATGAAGCACGAGCATCCGGTACCCAACCTGATCCCGGCCGACACGTTCACTTCGCGTGAGAAGCCCCCGGCCCCGTGTCGCCTTTGATACAAGAGCGGACAGCGCCAGTATCGGCGACCACAGTATCAGCAGAACAGCGGCTCCCGTGATGTCCAGGGCGCGCTTCACGGCTCCTTTTGCACCCAGGAGGGCCTCACGCTCAAATGTTACGACGGGTGTGTCGAGGAACTCTTCAACGCGCGCGCGCTGTGTCATGATTCCCGTGAGCCCGGAGACCATCCTCACATCTACCGTACTGCGCCGAGCTCGCAGCAGAAAGCCCGAAATCTCCGAGTTTGGCAGCTCCGGATCGGCGAATATGATCTCCTCAAGTCTCTGTGTATCGACAAGGTCGATGAGGTTCTCGAGTGTGCCGATAACGGGGATCACCGATGGCTCATGTCCGCCGATCTCGGGATCCACGAGTCCCACGAGGTCGTAGCCAAGATCTGGACGCGATGCGATGCGTTCCGCAAGACGTACAGCGGTTCTCCCGGTCCCGACGACGGCGACGCGCGCCAGATCGAAGCGGCCCGCCCTGATCTGGTTGTGAAGCAATCTGAGTCCCCCACGCTGGATCGACACAAGAAGTGCCACCAGCACGCAGAACGCCGCGACGAGCACTCGCGAGTAGACAGTAGTGGAAGCAAGAAATGTGCTGGCCATCAGGATGATGGCAGCCACGATCGACGCCCGAGTCACCCGCAGGAACGTGTCGGCCCACGGCTCCCGCTCTTGCTTGGTATCATAGAGCCCGAAGAAGGCGAATGTGACCAGGAACATGATGTTCGAGAAAGCCAGAAAACTCCCATAGATCCCAACGCCGAAGAGTGGCTTGGCCAGGAGACCGCGCAGGCTGGAGCGAAGCAGGTACGCAAGGGCAAAGCCTGCATTGATGGCCACCACGTCGGAGACAAGAAGGAGTGACGTCATGAAGATTCGCCTGTGTTTCTTCAGAGCGTAGATGAATCCTCCCCACTTCTCATAGAAGTGTGCGAGCGAAAGCAGGTGCGCCACAAGTTGCCGGCTGATGCCCGGTCTGGCGCTCTCTCGTGCGTGGCGGTGCGTCATGACCGATGCAGGAACGTAGTACACCTTCCATCCGCCGCGCCACATCCTGTAGCACCAGTCTACGTCCTCGAAGTAGAGGAAAAAGCGTTCGTCCATCGGACCTACGTCGGCCAGGGCATCGCGTCGCACCAGCATGCATGCCCCGAGTATCCAGTCTACCTCTCGTTCTGCTTCATGGTCGTAATCGAGCATCAGGTGCCGTCGGATCGTGCGGCTACGCTTGAACAGTGCTCCGAGGAAAGTCCTTCTCAGAACGAGAGTCCAGAACGTGTAGAACCCGCGACACGAATACTGAAGGCTCCCGTCGATATTGAGAAGCTTGGCACCTGCCATCCCGACGTCACTGTGACTGTCCATGAAGGCCATCAGAGCGTCGAGCGAACCTCTTTCAATCCGAATGTCCGGATTGAGGACAAGAACGTAGCGCCCGCTCGCCTCTCTGATGCCCCTGTTGAGTGCTCTCGCCAACCCGACGTTACTGGAGTTCTCAAAAAGTCTGACCCATTCGAACTCTCGCTTGACCAGATCCACCGTCGCATCTGATGACGCGTTGTCGATGACAATCGTCTCGCGGGTGACCTTGTCGTTCGATGCCTCTATGGCCCGAAGACATCCATCGAGGTCACCGCGGCTGTTGTACCCGACGATCACGATCGACAGGTCGAGAGCTGTTCCGGGAGAGCTCACGCTCTTCTCAGTATCCGGTCGAGCCGCAGACGCCATACGAGCCACATCGCTTCCCATACGATCCGTCTGGACATCTTGGATGTCCCAGCGTGTCTGTCCACAAAGACGATAGGAATCTCGGTGATGGAGAAGCTCTTTCTCCAACATCGAAAATTGACTTCGATCTGGAACGAGTAGCCGTCCGACCTGATGGCATCGAGGTCGATCGTTGCCAGCACGTTCCTTCTGAAACACTTGAAACCGCCAGTAGAATCTTTCACCGGAAGACCAGTGATGATGTGCGTGTAGACATTCGCAAAGTAGCTCAGGAAAAGCCGCCTTAGAGGCCAATTCACGACGTTGGCGCCCCAGATATAGCGGGATCCCAGAACCACGTCGTGGTTTTCGGCCTCCCGCACGAGATCAGGGATCACGGCCGGATCGTGAGAAAAATCAGCATCCATCTGAATGATAAGATCCGCGTCGGTGTCGAGAGCGTAGTGGAAGCCCTGTACGTACGCGGATCCAAGCCCCATCTTTTTCGGGCGGTGTATGACGTGCACACGATCGTCTTCAGCCGCCAGCTTGTCAGCCACCTCTCCGGTTCCGTCAGGCGATCCGTCGTCCACCACGAGAAGGCGGACATCCGGCAACTGCGAGAGTACGAGCGGTGCCAGTTTGCCCAGGTTCTCCCGCTCATTGTAGGTCGGGACTATGACCAAAACCTTCATCTACTCTCTCCGGTTCCCACGTCTTGTCGGAAGCGCCCACAAAAGAGCTATGATGAGCGCCGACAGTGCTGAAACAACAAGCCCGGACCGGAGTCCCTCGGCCGTGTAGCTCATGACGACCGTATGGCTCCCCGGTTCGAGATAGACCGAGCGGAAGGCGTAGTTCGTCCGGTAGATGTACGTTTCTTCATCGTCGACGAAAGCCTTCCACCCGCGCGGGTAGTATATCTCAGAAAAGACGAGAAGACAAGGTTGCATGATTTCAGCAGTTACGACGATTCTTTCAGGTGAGTGCGAGATTAGCTGAATGCTGCTATCCCCCACCTCTTCGACCGGACCGGGCAGTTCCCGGTCGACTATGGCGTAGGCTGTGGGGTTGAACCCGTCGGTCCTGAGTTCGCCCAGTGCGATGCCTTCAGACTGTACGGTCCTGGCGTTGCCCATGAGGAATACGCGGGGCATTGCAGCAAGATTCTCATGAACGCCCGGTGCGACCATCCTGAACGCAGGGTGTCCAAGCTCCTTTTCAGGTCCGACGAGGTAGCGAACGTTCGTGAGAGCAAGGAATTTGAGGTTACCGATTCCGAGTTGCTCCAGAAGGCGATTGTACGTCTGAAGCTTCGCCGGATGATACCCCCCGACCGATTCTATCCGATGGTACATCCACTCATTCGACGAGAAGCCCTCTCCCAGGGGAGCCACTCTGAAAACGCCGGGTTGCTGTTTCAGATAGCTCACAGCCGGTGTCTCCGGGAAATAGGATGAGAGCGGTCTCATCGGCTCTGGGTGAAGGAAACGCGCGTTCACAGTTGAGAGATCCCACACCACGAGTCCCAGCAACAGCACTGCTACGATCCAAGTGGCGAGTTTCCTGGTGGACGCCACAAAGACGGCGACACCCGTTGCCGCGGCAAAGGCTATCAGTATACCGGCGTCTCTTGCGGCCATTGTTGCAGCTTTGGCTCCTAGCTGTCTGAGTGCGGACGCGGCGACACCGGTATGCTTTGCCATCAGGGATGCCGATGCAGCTTGTTCTATGGACGAGCGGGACAGCATCACCGCCACCCCTACGCCGATCCCGACTGCTGCCGTGCCTATAGCCCAGCGCAGCCATCCCTTTCTTGCCTCTCCTGGTTCTCTTTCCCTGGAGATGGTTCCGGACATCCTCCCCTCGCTCAAGAGAACTGTCGCGCCGTGTCCAGCCAATGCCGCAAGTGAGAACTGAGAGAGAAGAAGGAAGAGGGCGGGGACGCGGAAGCGGCTGAATCCCGGCAGCACGTTGTACATGAGGCGATAGACGGGACCGATGTGGCGGCCGAACGAAAGAAAGACCCCGACAGCTGCGAGAACCAGAAGGAAGCGGACGTCACGGTCTCTCTTTCGGAAGACCGCAACAGCAGCCAGGGCGAGAACGACGTAACCGACGTAGTGTGAAACCTGCTGAAACGGCATCGTTCCCCAATAGGTTCCGTTGGAGAGTCCAAAGGCCGACGGCACAAGGAATGTCGCGAGCTCCGTTGGGTGGAACGACCACATGGTGGCCTGTGCGAATCCCATCCCGCCGCCATCCGCCACCCGCGTGGATAGGTCGGAGTAGTTCATGAGCGGCAAGAGAAGAACGGCTGCCAGGATTGCGGCAAGGATGCCGGCCGTCAGAAGCTGGCCGGTTCTCAGCGAGAGGACGCGAGGGCGCTCGCCATCGCGTCTTGCGGTGATGAGATAGAAGACCAGAACGAGTGCCACGGCAAGCCACGTGTAGTAGCTGACCTGGACGTGCCGCGCCAGGAACTGCAGTCCTCCCACGGTTGCGAGGATGGCCACCCAGCGGCGCTGCCCGGTCTCAAGGAGCCTGAAGGCGGCAAGGAGAAGCAGGGGGATGTAAGCGGCGCTCAGAACCTTTCCCCCGTGCCCTATTGCGGCGAGTCCTACCAGATGCGGGGAAAGCATGAATGCCACGCCTGCGATCACAGCGCCGGCGTGGCCGACTTTCCTCGACCGGAGGAAGAAGAAAGTGCCAACACCCGCCATCACATAGTGGATGACTAGGAAGAAAAGCCGCGGGAGCGTGACACCCGGGACGCTCTCGAAGAGCCTGCGGATCCAGTAGCTGGGGTACACGATCCCATTCCAGGTCATGCTCTCGAGGAAGGGCATCCCTGAGAATGTGTATGGGTTCCAGAGCGGTAGATGTCCGCCCGCGATCCGCTCAGTTGCGTAGTCTTCGAATATGGCTGCTGCTGCCAGCACATCTCCGCCCGTGAGGATCTCACCGCCGAACATGACTTTGTGGAAGTAGACAAGGCCTACCCCGATGATGATGGCGAGTGAGATGAGCGTCGCTCTGTTGCCGAAGATAGATCGGACATTCCCAGTCGTCTCGTCTGTGGGCTCGTTACGCGCCCGTTTGTCTCTCTTGTGAGACATTCACGGTTCCCCCATGTAGTGGTCCAGGCTGCTCGCGTGGACTGGAGTCTCACGATCAGCTGTTAGCGTCGTTCTCCCGCCTCTCACCAAGATGAGAACGGTGTGCCGCCAGTACCAGCAATCCACCCGCCAGTCGCATTCCCCATGCGATGGCTGTTGCGATCGCCGCTCCCATCAGTCCCAGCCTCAGTATGAGAACGATGTCGAGTACTACGTTGATGGCCATTGTCCCGAGGTTCAGCCACATGAACTGCTTCATGGCGGTCCGAGGTAGCCGGCCCCCGATCAGACTCGTTGGAATAGAGTAGAACAGCTTGAACACGCCGGACAAGATGAAAGGCAGGATCAGATAGGAGCCTGAGTCATAGCGCCCGGCGTACAGGAAGTGCACTGCGTCGTCGCCGAAGAAGAAATAGGCCGACGAGAGGGCGACGGCGACAAGAGCGATCGCACGGAAGTAGCGACCCAGTCGGATGCGGGCCATCCTCCCGGCGCTGGGCATGAGCACGTATCCGAT
>JAUWBY010000170.1 GCA_030609605.1 Candidatus Eiseniibacteriota bacterium | reverse complement strand
GGTCGGCGACGCGTCCAGGATCGCTCGGATGTGGCTATAGTACCGGTCGTTGTCCTCTCCTCGCACCGCGAAGACCGGCATCCCGTGATCCTTCACCAGATGGGCAGCGACATCGTCCTGCGTGCTGAGCGGATTCGATGCGGTCAGCCACACCTCCGCCCCACCGGCCGCCAAGGCAATCATCAGATTGGCCGTCTCAGTGGTTACGTGAAGGCACGCGCCAACGACGTGTCCCTCAAGCGGCCGCTCCTTTGCGAAGCGGTCCTGGATGCTCCTGAGAACGGGCATCGTCTGTGCCGCCCACTCCGTCCTGTTCCGCCCTTTCAGGGCAAGGTCAATGTCTGCGATATCGTGCTGCATTTCTCCTCCTGAGAGATCTCATCCCTGTTTCAGTTCGTCGACCATGTCGAGCCGTTCCCATGTGAACTCAGGCTCACGTCGACCGAAGTGTCCGTACGCCGCGGTCTTCTTGTAGATCGGCCTTCTGAGGTCCAGACGTTCGATTATGGCGCCGGGAGTAAGATCAAAGTGCTTCAGGACAAGTTCGTTGAGTTCCTCGTCCGGCACGAGACCTGTGTTGAATGAGTCGACCATCACGGACACAGGCTCCTTGACACCGATCGCATAGGCCAGCTGGATCTCACACCGTTCGGCAAGGCCCGCCGCCACAAGATTCTTCGCGATATGGCGCGCGGCATACGAGGCCGAACGATCCACCTTCGTAGGGTCCTTGCCGGAGAAACACCCTCCCCCATGACTCCCGACCCCCCCGTACGTATCCACGATTATCTTCCTGCCGGTCAGGCCACAGTCAGCATGAGGTCCGCCCTTGATGAAGGCGCCCGTCGGATTCACCAGAAGCTTGTATTCGGTGCCACCGAGAAGATCGGCAGGCAGTATGGGACCCACAACCTTCGCCCGGATCATCTCCTTGAGCTCCGCCATGTCACAACCCTCAGTGTGCTGTGTCGCCACAACAACCGTATCGATGCGGACCGGGCGGTGGTTCTCATACTCAACTGTCACCTGCGTCTTGCCGTCCGGACCGAGGCAGTCTATCTCCCCGTCCTTTCGCACCCTCGCCAGTCTCCGGGCCAACGCGTGTGCCAGATGGATCGGCACCGGCATGTAATCCTCGGTCTCCGTCGTTGCATACCCGAACATCATCCCCTGATCACCGGCTCCCCCCGTGTCAACACCGGCAGCGATGTCGGCCGACTGCTTGTCTATCGCCGTCAGGACAGCGCACGTCTCGGCGTCGAAGCCATACTTGGCATCCGTGTAGCCGATCTCCCTTATCGTCTCACGGATGATCGCCGGCATGTCCGCCCACGCTGTGGTGTCTATCTCACCAGAGACAAAGGCCATCCCCGTGGTCACGAGCGTCTCGCATGCAACACGTCCCATCGGATCATCAGCAAGGATCGCGTCGAGTATGGCATCAGAGATCTGATCGGCAACCTTGTCGGGATGCCCCTCCGTAACAGACTCTGACGTAAACAGGTGCTTGTTCAAATGATCCTCCATGTAAGACAAGCTTCGGTCCGCATCGCCGGCAGATGTCCATGTCGGCTTCGGGTCCGTGTCGGCCTCTCTAGGAACCGATGTCGATTTCTGACGAGTCGCCGACGTTCAGCCTTCGGTAGTGGCCCCTGACCACGGCCCCCTCGCCGATCAGCGACTCCCGCAAGAGGCTCTTCTCAACGAGCGCATTCGCGTTCAGGATGCTGTCGCGAATGATGGACTCTTTGATAGTCGCTCCCGCGGCCACCGAGACGTACGGACCAATGATGGAGTGTTCTATCACTGCGCTCTCGTCCACGGACACAGGCTGAATCAGTATCGACCCCTCCCGCTCCGTTCCGTTCCCCCCGGAACGCGACAGCAGGAACCTGTTTGTTTCAAGGAGCGTTTCCGGCCGTCCGCAGTCATACCAGCCCTCGACCAGGAACGTTCCCATCCTCTCCCCCCGCTCGAGCATCATCTTGAGAGCGTCCGTCAACTGGTATTCTCCCTTTGTTCTTAGGTCACCGTCAACGATTTTGGTGAGACATTGCATGAGAAGAGGTGTATTAGCGATGTAGTAGAGACCGACAATGGCCAGATTGCTGCGCGGCACATCTGGTTTCTCAACCAGACTCGTCACTAGATCCCCTTCAACCTCAACAACGCCGAAGAGGCTCGGGTTGTCGACCTCCTTGACACCAATGAGGGTGTGCTCTCCATTGGTCAGGCTCGAGAAGTCCGCTGTCACAATCGTATCGCCCAGGATTATCAGGCTAGGTCCATCACCCATGCATTCACGCGTCATGTAGATCGCATGTCCCAGCCCTTTCCGCTCCTCTTGATGCACGTAGGTCGCCCTGAGGTCCGGATAGGCGCCCCCCACGTACTCCCGGATCCTCTCCCCCATGTAGCCCGTTACCAGCACGACTTCCGCCACGCCAATCCGGATCACTTCATCCAGAATGTGCCCTAGTATGGGCTTGCCGGCCACTTGCACGAGCGCCTTCGGCACCGTGTGGGTGTGAGGTCTGAGTCTCGTGCCGATACCGGCGGCCGGGATAATCGCCTTCATGTAGATTCCTTTCGTGCCGCACCCTGCCGGAACAGCGTCGGGCAGAGCGACATCTCGCCGCCTAGCTCTCGGCCAGCGCTGTCTTCAGCTTGTCTATCGGACGAACGGGCGTCGGATCTGCTCCGTTCAGAACGGCCAGGTAGAAACTTGCAAAGTCACCCAGAACGACCAGCGAGAGCAGCCTCGCCAGTCGCGACAGTCCCCTGCTCTGGACCGCGCGAACCAGAGCCCCTGTTGAGACAATGGATTCCCTTGTGATCTTGATCCGTTTCGCCACGCGCGTGTGATCCTCGCTGTCGCACAGGAAGACAACCCGCGCCATCTTCGTCAGCGGACTGTGGGCGCTCCAACCAACGATCTCATTGTGGTTCATCTCCGGAAGCTCGTTCCCGTGAGCTACAATCTTGGAGTTCTCCGAGAACTGCCCACACCACCTCGTCGCGATCACCGACACCCATGGAGCCGATCCGTAGATCACGGGTACGTGCCCATGGAACCACTCCGCGAGATCCTTCGCTGGATTGCTGTCCAGATCCCTGGCCGCGCCGCACTCCTCGGCCAGCTTCATGGCAATCTCGATGCCCTCACCAATCTCCGGGGTCGGATCGGGCGCCAGGCCCAATCTCCCGAGGATCCTGAGCAGCGGCAAAAGGCCGTATCCAAGCGCCGCCCTGGGCGGAAGGCCCGGCGGAATGCCAACCACATCGTGCCCCGCCTCTCTGGCCCGGCGCGCCAGCTCGCCGCCTGTAGTGAAACAGATGGGCTTTGCACCTCTCGACACAGCCTCCGAGTAGCTCTCGAGGGTCTCCTCAGTATTGCCTGAGTAGCTCGACGTAATGACCAGCGTGTCCGGACCCACGTGCGCCGGGAGACGATAGTCCCTGACCACCTGCATCGGCACCCTGAGTCTATCGTAGAAGTACGCTTGAGCGAACTCACCTCCGATGGCGGAACCACCCATCCCCAGCACCACAATCGATGAGATCCCGCTCCCGCTTCGTGAAATCACGCAGTCCTCTCCGATTGCGGCAGCCTCCAGCAGCTGACTCGAGAAACCTTCGAGGTGGCCGAGCATCCCTCCAGGATCACCAGCAGCAATCACTTGTGCATTGTTAAGCAAGCTCATGCGATCATCTCCGTTGCGCTTATCTGAGGATAGCCTTTCTTGAATATCCCCTCAAGATGACGCCTCACCTCCGACCCGGTCGTCATGTCGAGTGCTTTCGCCACCGTCTTCCTGGCAGACCGGTAGCTGGTGGAACGGATGATACTCTTTACCTCGGGAAGCATCAGGGGACTTGTCGACAGCTCGTCCACCCCCATTCCGATGAGCAGCAGGACGGCAAGCGGGTCGCCGGCCATCTCCCCACATATCCCCACCCAGATCTTCTGCTTCCTCGCTGCTCGGACGGCATCCCGAATCAGCCTGAGCACCGCCGGATGGTACTGGTCGTAGAGGTATGCGACGCGATCATTCCCGCGGTCCACCGCAAGCGTGTACTGAATCAGATCGTTCGAGCCGATGCTGAAGAAGTCCACCTCCTTCGCAAACGATTCGGCCATAACGACTGCGGCCGGCGTCTCTATCATTATGCCGACATCGATCGGATCAGCAAACGGCCTGCCCTCGATAATCAGCTGTTGACGCGCCGCCTCCAACACCTGCTTGGCGTCCCTGACTTCGTTCAGCGACGACACCATCGGGAACATGATGCGGGCCTTGCCGTGTGCGCTTGCGCGCAGAATGGCCTTCAGCTGCCGGATGAAGAGGTTAGGCTGCCCAAGAGAGTAGCGAATGCCCCTCCACCCAAGGTAAGGGTTCGCTTCACGCCGGTGCTCGCCCCCAGTGATGAACTTGTCCCCGCCTATGTCGAGTGTCCTGATGATAACCGACCCCGGAGCCATCGTCTCGACAACGCTCCGGTATGCCTCGTACTGTTCATCCTCTGAGGGGATATCATCTCTGGCAATGAACAGGTACTCTGTCCTGAAGAGTCCGATACCCTCCGCTCCGTGTTCCTTGGCGGACTCCGCCTCTTCGGCAAGCTCGATATTCGCCGCAAGCTCGAATCTATGCCCATCCCGTGTCACTGCCGGGTAGTCCTTGACGAGCAGGAGCAGCCGTTCAAACTCCTTGTACTCTCTCTGCCTGTCACGATAGTACTCAAGCACAGCCTCGTCGAAATGGTGCACGAGCACACCCATGATGCCATCGACAATGATCATCTCTCCCTGGTCCACGGCGTCCGTCACCGAGTGCGTTCCGACCACGGCTGGTATCTCAAGCGATCTCGCCATGATCGACGCGTGCGACGTGCGTCCTCCCACCTCCGTAACGAAGCCCTTCACACGTTCCCGCCGCATCGACGCTGTGACCGTGGCTGGGAGATCGTGCGCAACAACGATGACCTCCTCATCCAGATCATCGAGAGACCCGTCCTCCCGCCCCAGCAGGTGCATAAGAAGTCTGCGCTCGATGTCCTTGATATCGTAGATGCGCTCACGAAGGTACTCGTCATCCGTACGCCCCATGACCTTGATGATCTGCCCCATGGTCTCCGTCAGAGCGAGCGAGGCTCTGCAGCTGCTCTCGCGAATGCGTTGCTCTGTGCCGTCGAGGATCATCGAATCCTCAAGCATCATGAGATGTGCATCGAAGATCCTAGCGTGGTTCTCGCCCAGTTCATCCTCCAGCTTCGCACGCAAGCGCAGGAGAAGCTCTCGAGT
>JAUWBY010000336.1 GCA_030609605.1 Candidatus Eiseniibacteriota bacterium | reverse complement strand
GGAACTCGTCCCGGCGATGGATAATATAGACCTTGCTTGCGATGCCGGAAAGATAAAGCGATTCCTGGAGTGCGCTGTCGCCGCCACCGACAACGGCCACCTCCTGGTCCTTGTAGAATGGACCATCGCAGGTAGCGCAGTACGAGACACCGCGACCGACAAACTCATCCTCACCCGGCACCCCAAGCTTACGATAGCCGGTGCCGGTAGCCACGATGACGGCCCCCGCCTCGTATCTTTCGGAGCGACCGACCACGATCAGCCCGCTCTCTCCGGTCTCGATCGCGCTCACTGAGTCGGTGGCCAGCTCGGCCCCGAACTCCGCCATCTGCTTCTGCATTCTCTCGGTGAGCGCGGCACCACTCTCTGCTGCAACACCGGGGTAGTTCTCGATGACATGGGTCATGGCCACTTGCCCGCCAGGCATCGCTTCTTCCAACACCACCGTCTTGAGATTGAACCTGCCGGCGTAGATACCGGCCGTGAGACCGGCCGGTCCAGCGCCGATCACCACGAGATCGTACTTGCGCATGTATGACCTCCCACGCAGCAGCTCAGGAAGAATACGCTGAATCGAGAGTATAGCGTGCCACGTGTCCCTCGGCCAGATGCTTTCTGGAAGCACGCGCCATTGCAGGCGAGGAGGAAGCTGTTTGCGCATTGAAACGGCAATCATATATGCTATGCTATGTTATGCTATGTTGGCAAAGTGGTGTGTGTAGCGTTTGGCCTTAGCACACAGGAGAGACGAATGAGACTAGCTACAGTCATGCTCGTATTGGCACTGGCTCTCACTCTCGCGATCACGTGCAGCGCGACGATCATCAATGTCAGTCCCGGCGGATCCATCCAGGCGGCGATCACGTCCGCCTCGCCGCGCGACACGGTCCTCATGGCGAACGGGAACTACACCGAATCGGGTATCCAGATGAAGCCCGGCGTCACTCTCATGAGTGTCGGCGGAGACACGTCGTCCGTCACCATCGACGCAGACGGGAACGACACCGTCATCTACCTTGTGGACTGCGGCGACACGACCTACCTCAGTGGTTTCAGCTTGTGCAACGGATCTAACTTCGACAATGGGGCGGGGATGATGATGACCAACTCGTCTCCCGTGATCGAGAACGTGCGCATCTTCGACTGCATGGCCTTCACGGACGGCGGGGGCATGTACCTCACGAACTCATCCCCCACACTCACCGGCTGCGCTCTCGACATGAACATCGGTCTCGATAGGGGCGGCAACATGGCCTGCTTCAACGGGTCAAACCCCAGCATCATTCACTGCTCCACGAATCGCGGTACGGCGGACAGGGGCGGCTCCATCTACTGCGATGACTCATCTCCCACGATCGCTGAGACCGCACTGTGTGGTGGCGGCTCTGTCGTTACGTGCGACGGCATCTACTGCACGAACGGCGCGGCTCCCAACCTCACCAATGTCACGTTCTCGTGGTGTCAGGCAGGCTGGGGCAGCGACGGCCAGTGCGTCTACGTTGAGCAGTCCGCCTCCCCGCTGTTCCTGAACTGCTGTTTCAACAATATCGGTATCGTCGACGGCAGCCTGGTGCACGGCGCTGACGGCACGATAACTTTCTCGTTCACGAACTGCAATGCCTGGGGTTTCAACTCGCCGCCGCTGTACAGTGGGACGATTCCCAACCAGACGGGTTCGAGCTACAACATCAATGCCGACCCGCTCTTCTGCGAGTCGAGCGACCCCTTCTACGTGTGGGTCGATGCGGCCTCACTTCACCTGCCGGAGAACAACGACTCCGGTGTGTTGATCGGCCGCTACGGAGAAGGATGTGACTCACCGGTCGAAGCAATCAGTTGGGGTACGATTAAGGCGATGTACAGGTAGCGCGCTGGAGCCGGCGCTCCATTGCGGTGGATCCGGTTGGCGGCTCCGGGTATGGCGCCACGCGCCATACCCGGAGCATGCAGCACGAGAGGGGCCCACGTGGGGCCCCTCTCTTCATAGGGACTTCGCTCATGCCATGTCCCGTACGATTCCTGTACTCACGATGCTCTCGGGATCGATCTACCCGCCGACCACGACAAGGAACGCATCTGCGGCGACCGCACCGTCGAGGTTACGAGATGATCGTCGGGGTAATCTTGATGATCAGGTCCGACGTTTTCTTCGAGTCCCTCACGTGCTTGAAGAGATAGCCAATGATCGGGATGTCGCCCAGGAACGGCACCTTGATCTCCTCGGTGCTCGTGTCCTCATTCAGAAGCCCCGCGATAATGAAGGTCTGCCCGTCCCTCACACGAACCTGCGTGGATGCCCGGCGCTCCTTCGTCCACGGGATCTCCTCGTTCGGCCCCTTCCAGCCTACAATGCTGCTGACGTTC
>JAUWBY010000052.1 GCA_030609605.1 Candidatus Eiseniibacteriota bacterium | reverse complement strand
GGGTGCGGTCTATTCCCCGGAGGAGACCGTCTTTCGAGTATTCGCCCCCACGGCGACCTCATTGAGACTCAGCATCTATGATGTGCCCGAAGGCGGCGAGCCCGATGTTAAGGAGATGACATATACCGATAAGGGTATCTGGGAGTTCACGGTCGCTGGCGACCTTAACGGCACGTACTACACCTTGAGGGCCGATGGACCGGACCCTCGCTTTGCGGATGTGAAACGCGATGTCATAGATCCCTACTCGCGCTGCAACACCGCCCACAATGGCCGTGGCATGGTGATCAGGGACGAGACCCCGATCGGGCCCGCTCCGGTCTTCGACCGCAGCGAAGTGATAATATATGAATTACACATCAGGGATTTCACGATATCCTCCAATTCAGGTATCACCAACAAGGGCATGTACCTGGGATTCACCGAGACCGGAACAACCATGCCCGAGCATCCTGAGATCCTCACAGGCATCGATCACCTCGAGGAGCTGGGTGTCAACACGGTCCAGATCATGCCGATTCAGGACTTCGAGAACGATGAGTCCAACGATGGGTACAACTGGGGATACATGCCGGTACACTTCAACTCCCCCAACGGCTGGTTCGCAACCAAGACCGGTGATGCCACGCGGGTAAAGGAATTTAAGCTCCTTGTGGACGCGCTCCACAAGAAGGGCATGAAAGTAATCATGGATGTGGTCTACAACCACACGCACGCAAGCGGGCCCGAGCCGCGTGCGGTGCTCGACCGCATCGTTCCCGGCTACTACCACCGCCTGAGTGCCGACGGTCGGGTGGAGACGAGCACGTGCTGCCAGAACACGGCCACGGAGCACTACATGATGGAGCGGCTCATGATCGACGACCTCGTCCACTGGGCCCGCGATTACAGGGTGGACGGTTTCCGGTTCGACCTCATGGGACATCACATGAAGCGCAATATGGAGGAAGCTCGGGACGCGATCCACGCGCTTACGATGGAGGCTGATGGGGTTGATGGCTCCGCCATCTATCTCTATGGGGAAGGATGGGATTTCGGCGAGGTGGGTGGTGGTAAGCGCGGCGTGAACGCGACGCAGATGAACATGGCCGGGACAGGAATCGGCTGTTTCAACGACCGCATGCGGGACGCGGTACGTGGAGGAAGCGCGTTCTCCGACAGACGCGAGCAGGGCTTTGCGACCGGGCTCTTCACCGCACCGAGTGGCTACAATCGCGATGGTGGACTCGAGCGGGCGACGCTTCTTAATCAAGCGGACAGGATCCGGGTCGGACTCGCCGGCAATCTGAAGAGTTACGAGTTCGTCGATCGAACCGGCCGGACAACGACGGGCGGACAGTTCGAGAGCGTCGGTTTCGCGGAGGAGCCGCAGGAGACGATCGCCTACATATCGGCGCACGACAACGAGACTTGGTTTGACAAGATCCAGTATGCGGCGCCCGCCGGAGCGACGATGGCCGACCGGGTACGGATGCAGATGATGGGACTGTCGATAGTTTCGCTCTCACAGGGTGTGCCGTTCTTCCACGCCGGATCGGAACTCCTTCGCTCGAAATCGATGGAGGCCGACAGCTACAATGCCGGCGACTGGTTCAACCGCCTCGACTGGAGCTATGAGACGAACAACTTCGCCGTCGGGCTGCCATCGGCCGAGAAGAACCACGATCGCTGGCGCATCATAGGTCCTATCCTTGCGCGGGAGGAACTCTCGCCGGGGCAGGACGAGATCCTCGCATGTCTCGCTCATTTCAAAGAGATGCTGAGAGTCCGGCAGAGTTCGCGACTCTTCAGATTACCGGCAGCGCTCAGTGTCGAGGCGCGAGTCAGATTCCATAACACCGGGCCGAGCCAGATTCCGGGACTCATTGTGATGAGCCTGTCGGATGAGATCGAGGGTCTTCCCTCCGTCGACGAGCAGTACACGGAGATCGTCGTCCTCTTCAATGCAGATCCGGAGGAACAGTCGTTCGCAGGAGAGGAATGGAGCGGGAGGAGATTTGAGCTTCACCCGGTTCTTGCGGGTTCTCTGGATTCCCTCGTGCGGGAGGCTCGCTTCGACAACGCTGCGGGGAGCTTCACAGTACCGGCTAGGACCACGGCCGTGTTCGTGCGGTAGGGGAGAACAAACGGCCGGCCCTTTTGGGCCGGCCGTCGCTCTCTCAATGCTGCTACCGCTCTCCCATGTCTCCTACTCGCTTCGTCCAATCCTGAATCCGAACGTTGCGGCCTGCGAATTCATGTACATGCCGTTCCTGGCGGCCACGCGCATGCCGGATTCGTCGGTCGTCAGGTAGTTGGCGCCTCGCACGGCCCGCAGGGACACGGAAGAGCTTGACGGCCCGACGGGGTTGTCTGAGCCGCTCGTCTCGTAGTAGTTGTACTCGAGCCAGTCGCCCACAAGCTCCGTGACATTGCCGCCCATATCATAGAGTCCCCACCATCCGCTGGAGGCGTAGCTGCCGACCGGCGTCGTGAGCAAGAGCCCGCCGCCCACGTTCTCCTGGGGCGATCCGGGGTTGAAGTCAGCTGTTCCCCAGGAGTAGGATCTGCTGTCACCGGTCGCTCGCTGTCCCAGCCGATGGACGATCCCATGAAGAACGTCCCTCCGGGGATCGACGTCATCTCGGGCGAAGGGACCGGGGGTGGAGAAGGACGACGCGCGTGGGCGTCACCTTCCCCGTGGATCTTCAGTTCGCAGAAGGAGTGTACATCAGAATGGGCGACCTGCCCCGCGCTTTCTTGGTACCGGCTTCTAACGCAGAAGCACGAGCTTCCGGTGTGCGCTTCCCGTATCAGCCGTGAGCCGCGCGAAATAGATACCTGACGGAAGCTCCCGGCCCGCTTTGTCACGGCCGTGCCACACGTGGGAGCTCGTGCCCGCTGGGAGGTCCGCGTCTACCACGGTAGCAACGAGCCTGCCGCGCACGTCGTAGATGGCGAGGATCGCGTGCGATGGGGCGGGGAGCGTCAGAGCGATCTCGGACCCCGCACTCATTGGGTTTCGTCGCGGCATCAGATGGAGCGCCGCACCGAACTCCGCCGGTTCCTCGGCCACGTCGGTTCCTTCTCCGTTGGAGAGTACGAGCAATCCCATCGCCGGGAGGGCAAGGACCATCGAGTGGTCAAACCCGTCGTACGCGTGTGCCTCAGCGGTGAGTGCGCCCGGGTTAGTCATGCCGCTGCCGTCGTAGGCTGCGTCCTGGCTGTTGACGAGTTCGGTCCAGTCGCCGCCTTCGGGCAGACCGACGCGATACGTCGCGTAGTCGTTGTTCGAGAAGTTCGCGACCACGACCGCGAGACCGCCGATTCCGTCCCAGCGCTGGAACGCGAGCACGTTGCCGCTCTCATTGAGATGAAAGACGTCGTGCCCGGCATCGGCGCGGAGCGAGGACGTCGTCGTCCGGAGCGTAATCAGGTCACTGAAGTAGTCGAAAATGCCGGAGTACGTCGTCTTCTTCGACCAGTCGATGCGATTCCCGGAGTCGGTGCCGAAGTCCGTGTCTTCGAGCCACTCGGAGCCCATCAGCATCGCAGGTATCCCGGGTGCGGTCAGCACCAAGCCCTGCGCGAGCTTGACGCGCCCCTTTGCCCACTCGTCGTCGTGGGGAGCGGTTGCGTCGATCGATTTGACGATGCGCTGTCCGCCGCTCGATGGCCACGCCTCGTCGTGCAGTTCGACGTAGTTCGTCACATGCCGGCCATGGAGATAGTCGCCACCGCCATTGATGATGTTCCGGATCTTCCACATCTCGGGATTGCCGTATGCGGCGTCGAAGATCTCCTCGCGGAGGCGGTCGGTGAATTCGTCGTAGTATTGCGAGTCGAAACCGGCGCCCCCGAGCGAGGTCGGCCGCGTGACCCACGAGTTGTCCGGAAGCTGCTCCGCGATACAGATCTTGTCGATAGCGCGCCCGTCCATTTCATCGTTCAGTCGCTGCATGAGGCTCCAGCCCGAGGCCTCCTGCGGATAGATGTTCATATAGGACGTGGCGTCCATCCGGAAGCCGTCCATGCGGAACTCCTCGAGCCACGAGAAGGCGCTCTCGACGAAATAGTCACGCACGCCCTCGCGGTCGAAGTCGGCCTGACTGCCCCACGGTGTGTCGACGGCCGGCTCGTCGAAGTAGCACTGCGTTCCGTCGTAGTACCAGAGGAAGTTGTCGCTGAACGAGAAGTGGTTCCAGATGATGTCGTGGATGACGGCGATGCCGTGCTCGTGGAGCGTATCGACCATCTCCTTGAGCTCATCCGGGGTGCCGTAGATCCACTCGGGGGACCACGCCGTGATGGGGTTGTATCCGGCGGAGTGGTCGCCCGGGAACTCGGTCACGGGATTGATCATGACGACGTTGATGCCGAGTTCCACAAGGTGACCGACGCGCTCAGTGACGTCCGAGTATCCTGCGGGGAAGCTCGCGGCGCCGTACGGGTCGTTCCGCCCCGAGAACGTGCCGACGTGCAATTGATAGACGACCATTTCCTCGAAATCGGGAACGTCAAAGTCATCGGCCTGCCAGTCGTACGAGTCGGGATCGAGGATGAAGGCATTGTAGTTGTCGGTCGGGTTGAGCCGCCTGGCTCGTGGGTCAGTGTTCCAGTGGCTGCTCTGGAAGTAGTACTTGTACATCTGGCCAGTGTGAGCCGCGGGGACGTGGGCGGTGAAGTACTCGCCCGTCTTCATCATCGGGTCGGATGTACCCCATCCGTTGAACTGGCCCCTGACGTGAGCGACCGTTCGGTCCGGCGACCAGACCTTGAAGACCGTGCCGCCGTCCGAGGCGGGCGTCGCTCCAGCAGGAGCGTGCTCGAGCGTCAGGAAGTCGACAACGAAGCCGCCGTCTGCCAGGAGCGATGCCGACATGCCGCTCAGACTGAGGTAGTCGGTCTCGCTGCCGTCGGTGATCTCGAACCAGTAGGAGAGGGCGTCGGAGGCGGCGGCCGGTACGGTCGCCGTCCAGACGTCGTACGGCCCGCGTGCGGAGGTCTTCGAGGCCTCAATCCAGGCACTGGCGCCATCGTCGATGTGCGCCCGAGCCGAAGTGATGTCGTCGGCGTAGGTCTGGAACGTGATCGTGAATGTCTCAGCGTCGATGGGGCATAGGGGGTCGCGATCCAGCCACGAAATGTGAGAGACTCCGTCCCACTCGACGTTGTTGTCGTGCGAGGCCGCGTGGGTCGTCATGGGACAGAACACGAGCAGAGTAGCGGCGAGCGCGGCCCAGGTTGGAAGCCCCGATGCCGCACCGGCGATGTGTCTTAAACGCTGAGTCCTTGCTGGTTTCGTTCTCAAGCTGTTGTCTCCCCGAAGGGGCCGGACCTACATGCGTTGGTAGCAGTGTCCTGACGCTCTCTTGACCATTATAGACGATTAGGAACACGCGGGCAACCTTGCCGGCTCTGACCCCCTGCGAATCAGGTGCCGGCCGGTTCATCTCATTGACCACCCGCTGAAACTGTGCTATCATAAGCTTGTGTGACTATATCTGACTGCATCCGACTCGCCGGCAAGACCCGGTGGAGACAGGGGGGAGTATCGGTTTTCGAACTGCGGAGTCCCGCGCTGCGGGAACCCGAGCTCTGATACTAGGTCTCGTGATGGCCACCCTCATACCTCTAGCTTTGCTTTCGGGGTGCACAGGACGTGATGGCTCGGGGGATCGCGAGAGCTCCGACCTGGCGGCCGCTGACATGGAGCAGTGGGAGACGCCGGGTGGCCGTTGGCATAGGGACAGGGGCGTGCTCACGGACGGGCAGCTTGCGGAGATCGAGCGACTGGAGTCGATCGGCTATCTGTCTGGTTCCTCTGAGCCCCCGTACGTGTCCGGGGTCACCATTCACGACAGCGCGCGGACCTGGGAGGGGCTGAACCTGTATACATCCGGCGACCTCGCGGGCGCGATCCTGATGGACATGCGAGGACGTGTCCTGCACATGTGGAGATACCCGTTCATCGACGCCTGGCGCGCCGGTCCCCGGGGAGAGCTCCCGAAATCGAGCAAGGCATCCGGATTCTGGCGTCGCGCATACCTCTTCGAGAACGGCGATATCCTCGCGGTCTTTGACGGCCACGGGCTGATCAAGATTGACAGGGACTCGAATCTGATATGGGCGAGGTTCGGTGGGTTCCATCATGATCTGGATGTCATGAAGGATGGCAGGATCTACGTGCTTCTCCGTGAGGCGCACATCGTTCCGAGGATCAATCCTGAGCATCCGATCCTCGAGGAGTTCATCGTTGTTCTTGATTCGGAGGGGAATGAACTCAAACGAGTGTCACAACTCGAGGCGATCGAGAACTCACAATTCGCATCGCTGCTGGATGGGATGGCTGACAGGGGAGACATATTCCACACGAATACGATAGAGGTCCTGGACGGGCGAGTGGCGGCGCGGCTGCCGGCATTCAGGAAAGGAAACGTCCTGATCTCCATCCGGGAGCTCGACAACATCGCTGTCATCGACATGGAACGCGAGGAGGTCGTCTGGGGGTCTGAGGGACCGTGGCTCAAGCAGCATCAGCCGACCGTCCTGCCGAACGGGCACATGCTGATATTCGACAACGGCGGGAATCGTGGCTCCTCGCGGATTCTGGAGTTCGATCCGCTGACAAAGCAAATCACGTGGGTCTACAAGGGAAGCGACACGAGCACGTTTCACTCGCTTGCCTGTGGGTCGAACGAACGGCTTCCGAATGGCAACACCCTGATAAGCGAGACCGATCGCGGACGCGCGATCGAGGTGACATCTGACGGAGAGATCGTGTGGGAGTATATAAACCCCACACGCGCAGGTGATAGAGGCGAATTCATCGCGTCGATCTTTGAGATGCTCAGGATTTCGCCCGACTACCTCGCCGGCTGGATGGAGCGCAGGCAGAACTGACCGAGGAGGATGAAGATGCACAACAGCGGAGCAGCAGCCGTCAGGAGTTCAGTCATGGTTACCATGTTGACGGCGTTGGCGTTTCTCACAGCCATGTCAGCGGTCTCATTCGGAGGCACGTCCGTGATAGAGGCGGACGGTCATTTCGATGACTGGGAAGCGATCAACTGCAAGGCCATCGACGGCATCCATGATGATCATGATCCCGCGGGCAATGCCGGAGATATCTTAGCATTCTACGCCGACGAGCAGGAGACGGGCCTCGTCTTCCGCGTCGGCATGTTCACGATGACGGGTCTTGGTGGCGGGGGTGACTGCTTCCGGGAGGCCGGCACGGACATCTACGTGCTATTGGACTTCGCGCCGGGCGGAACAATGGAGATGCCCGGGAGAATCGATCACCGCGTGCCGATCATGTGGGACACTGCCATACGGCTGGGGTACGGCGAGAGGGGAGAGTTCGAAGCCGTTGCCTTCGATTTCGCGTCCCGGGGGCGTTCGACCGGTCTTGTAACTGCAGCGGCTATCGAGCCGAAGCTCCAGTCGATGGAATGCTCCATCGATCTTCCGACTGGATTCATCGAAGCGGCGGCGAAGGCCGCAGGTGTCGACGCAGCATCGCTCGGCGGCGCGATCGGCGAGATCGCAGCGGACGAGCTGACGCCTGTGCGCTACCACATAGTCTCAGTCGTGGACGGAGTCGTCATGGACGAGCTCTCGGCGACCAACGAGCCCAGGCGCGGAGACCACAACGTCGCGTTCGCGCAGCACGGCAATCAGGGACTCACATACACGACCGTCTTCTGGGGTGAGAAAGGCGAGAACGCCTCGTACGCCGGCGATCCGGCGAACCCGGATGACGGCTTCGATGAGATCCTCGATGCGCACGACTACTACAACATCCCCGGCAACTTCCACATGGCCGGGACGCTTGTGACGGGAGCCGAGTGGCACGATCCCGCCTTCAATGATTCCCTCGTGAACGGCATCAGTGAGGGCTGGGTTCAGATGCTGACCTCCGCGTACGCGCAGCACATCATGCCGTTCGTCTACGACGACATGAACAGCTGGTCGGTCAACACACACCGCCAGCTCACGAACCACTACTACGGCCAGTGGCCGACGGTCGCCTGGGTGCCGGAGCGCGTCTGGCTTGAGAACCCGGACAACGATGGCAACGGCATCGATGCGTCGGCCTGCATCAACGACAACACTCTGAAGGACGATTTCTACGACAACGGCGTCGCCGCCGTGATACTCGATGATTACGTGCACTGCGGCTACATGAACGGCTATCTGGACGACCATCACGTCTACGTTCTCGACAATGGTCTCAAGGTTCTCCCGATGGACAACGACTTCAACGGCCAGATGGGGTACGACGCAGGCGCCGCCATGTCGACGATCTGGGGCGGGACGTCGGATGAGATCATCATATATGGGAACGACTGGGAGGTAGCGGCGGAGGTCGCAGGGTTCGATGTCACACATCCCGACGCACTCAACAACTACATCTATGTTCTCCAGCAGTGCAGTCTCTACAGCGATCAGATCAGCGTCTGGAAGCTCAATGATGTCGTTTCGTCATTCCCGTCGTACGCCATCACGCTTCAGAACGGGACGTACGGACTTCTGGGCGAGTGGTACGGCTACGGTGGGAGCAACAACTCCTGGTACTGCAACTGGGCGAGTTACACCGGTGAGGAGAACCAGGACGGGCACGACCCGCAGTGGGGCTATCAGGGTGTGTGGCAGTTCGCCCACGACAAGGTTGTGGCCGGCCCGAACAACGACCTCTCTGAGTCCGCGTGGTACGTGATGATGTCGATGCTCCACGAGACGGGCTGGCACGACGTCGGCGGGATCGCCGGGTGGGAGCACCGGTACTCGAACCACATCAAGAACGCAAACGTCTATTCTGAAGCTGCCCTCTGGGCTGATGAGATCGGAATCTACGGTACGAACCCGACCGGCTGCTCACTCTGGGACATCGACGAAGACGGTCGCGACGAGGCGGTGATCTACAACGACCGCGTGATGGCGGTTTTCGAGGTAATAGGCGGGAAGGCCAACTGGATCTTCGCGAAGGGCTCCGGATACGGATACTCGGTCGTCGGCAACTGCAACGTGTACTGGGCTGAGACGTCCGGTGACTGGAACGAGACGAATCACACGGCGGCGCTCTCCGACGTGAGCGTCGGCGGCATAGACCGGGAGCACGACGACTACGTGTTCGAAGTCGTCTCCGCTTCGGGGAGCGATGTCGAGCTCAGGATCACGCACAATGCCGGCGTCGTCGAGAAGCGCGTGAAGCTGTCGCTTGGTGATGTGCACCTCGACGTGATCTACGATGCAGGAGGCGAGACCGTCTATATAAAGAACGGTTGGACGCCGGACCTCGTCGACCTCATCTGGGACACGGAGCTCACCCGTGTGTGGGATCCGGGGGCGGACTACTGCGGGCAGAGGAATACCTCGAGCGGCGCAACGGCCGCCGTCGTCCTCGGCGCCGGTGGCGCTTCGCACAACCTGGTGCAGACTGCGACGCTCCTCGAGGTTGACGAGATCGTCGGCACCGGGCAGTTCGAGTTCTACATCTACGCCGGCTACGCGAGCGAGCCGTACTATGACGAGATTGCCGAACTCGAGGTTCTGGCCGCCGGTCTGACCGACGAACTGGCGCCTCAGCCCGTGGTGGCCAACTACTATCCCAGCGCCGATCGTCTCGACATAACCTTCAACGAGATCGTGCAGTACGACAACATCGTCAAGACTGGCATTGCCATCGACGAGGACGACGACGGCGTGGCCGAGGTCACGCTGACGAGCGGAGCAGCCGTTCTCAACTCCGGAGACGCCGCCGTTATCCAGATCCAGGTCGCGTCCGCGACGGCGGAGGCGATCGAGCTTCTGACACCAGGAACACTCGAACTCCTGCTGACGGCAGACTCGTTCTCTGACCTTGCGGACAACGGCAACGCTCAGGTGACTAACACCGACGACATCAGGGTCATCTACGGCGCTGATACGAAGATCACGATCGACGGTTACTTCGATCCGGCCGAGTGGGCGGCGTACACGCTTGTGGTCGATGATCCGGACGATGATTCCGGCTGGCATCCGCCGGAAGACCCCGAGATGAACGAGCTCTATGGCCTCTATGTAGATTGGGACGAGGACTTCCTCTACCTGGGCGTCAACGGTCAGGTTCAAGGGAACAGTTGGCTTCTCTACCTTGATACTGATCCCGGCGGCCCGGACGGCGAGACAGATCTCACGGCCGTCGATGCGTGGGAGCGTGGAACGACCTTCACGGCGAGCGGGTTCAGGGCAGATTTCCAGTACGGCTGCTATCAGCACCAGGGCGCGTGGGACTCCGCCAGTTTCTTCTCCATAGACAGCCCGACGATCACGACCGCGCTCACTGATTCGATCATCACGGCCCTGGATTCGTTCCACAACCACGGGGTGAGCGGCGGCAGCGAGGTGGCGATTCCCTGGAACGTGCTCTACGGACTGGGTCCGGGAACCGTACCGGTGAATGCGGAGTTCTCGCTCGTCGCCTCCATATGCTGGGATCCGGAACCGGACGGAGAGCTGGGCGGAGACAGTGCGCCGTCCAACGCGTCTGCGGCGCTCCCCGTGTTGGACACTGTCTACACGATCACGATAGATCACGACGGAGACGGTGTCCCGGATGAGGGCTCGACCGGGGTCGCGGAGGATGACGGCGTTCTCGCGGGTGGAAGTCGCCTCCTTCAGAACCGGCCCAATCCGTTCAACCCGTTGACGACGATCGCGTTCATTGTGGATGCCGCCGACGATGGGGTTGACGGACGGCTGGACATCTACGACACAGCTGGCAGGAAGGTCACGACCCTGTTTGCCGGTCTCCTCGAGTCCGGTGAGCACGCGGTGGTGTGGCGCGGTTGCGACGAGAGCGGCAGGAGGTTGGCGTCAGGCGTTTACTTCGCGCGTCTCACGGTCGGCGAGACAAGCAACGTGACCAAGATGATCATGCTGAAGTAGAGATACCGGCTCCCGACGGTCCGACTGATGCGCCAGCCGCTCGTCGCGGTCGACGGGATCGAGCCGCAAGATCGATCTGATCCAGAGGCTCCTGGGGCGCGTCCCCGGGGGCCTCTGGCCGGGTGAGGGGTCATGTTTCAGTTGACCACCCGGTCCTGCGTGCCTAGACTGCCTATATGACATATGGCTGACAACGTGCGCAGGCAAGTGTGGAGGTTCTTGTGACGGAAGAGACGAACGGCCAGGAGACGGGCATCGACAGGTACTTCTTTCACCTCGTGGCGACGTTCGAGGCGGCGGCGATGCAGCAGCTCGGGAAGATAGCGCACCCCCTGACCGGCGACGTGGGAGTGAGTCTTGAGGGCGCCCGCGACAGCATTGACATGCTCGGCATGCTCAAGCGGAAGTGCGCCGGCAATCTCAACGATGACGAGACGCGCCTTCTGGAGCATGTTCTCCATCAGCTGCGGATGAACTACGTCGATGTGGCGGCTGGGGAAGGTGATGGGAGTGGTGCCGCTGGGGACGGCGACGAAGCGGGCGATGCGAGAGATGGGGGAGAGAACGCCGCTGGGGACGGCGACGAAGCGGGCGATGCG
>JAUWBY010000084.1 GCA_030609605.1 Candidatus Eiseniibacteriota bacterium | reverse complement strand
GACCTCATTCGGACCACACATCGACAGGTATGTGGTGCGGCACGCCGCTGTCGGGATCAGTGGAGAACTCGGCGACCGCGTAGAGTACGACATGGAAGTCGGTACGGCGACGTGCGTCGGAGGTGGACAGCTGAGGCTCATGGAGGGAGGTGTCTACTACAAAATCACCCCCCAAGTGAGGCTTGGTGTGGCGCAGGGGCATGTGATGCGCGGGTTCGACCTCCACCAGGAATGCGTCAGCCTGCTCACAGCAGAGAAACCACTCTGGGCGTTCGCTGTCTCACCGTGCCATCCGGCAGGCGTGGTCTGCGACTTCGACTTCCGGACGGGCGACCACGCAGGGATCGAAGGACAGCTCGCCTATCTCAACGGCGGCGGCGAGACGTTGGACGATGAACACGACGCGAACATCGGACTCACATTCCACACTCCCCTGCCGGGCCTCTCCGTCTCGAGCTTCTACAACCATGTCGAACTGGATCTCGGCTACTCGGACGACTGGAAGCTTCTCCACGGGACCGGGTACAGAGCGGGCCTCGGCGTCGACTACCAGACGGACGCCATCTTCCTGCGCGGGGAGTACTACACGGGAAGAGGATTCCGAAAGGGCGTGGGCGTGGGTGAGGTCGAAATACCAATCGGTCCGGAGGACCACGAGATGATGGCGTACTACGTGGAGGGAGCCTACACGATTTCAACGGGCTTCGACCCGCTGCCCAGCGTGCAGCCGTACGTGAGATACCAGTTCTGGGACAGAGCATCCAACGACCCAGAGGATCTCGAATTCACATACATCACTGCGGGGGTTACCATCCGGCTGGGAGAAGGAGTCTGTTCTCTCAGGGCCGAATACGAGGCTCCCCTCGCCACACCTGAGGATGAGCACAAGGAGGCAAGCCGTTTTGTGATCAGGCTGCAAGCTGAGAACTAGTGGGAGCGCGTACACACAGAACGAAGGAAAGGGAGGCATTCGCTATGAGAACTCACCATACGATTCTCGCAGCGCTGTTGATCGCAGCGATCGTCTCTTCCGCGTGGGCGGACACGGTCACCCTCGCACCAACCGACGATATGTACACCGACCCGGACCACGCGACGGTAGACACAACCATGCTCTGGGTCGGCAACTTCTCCGGCGGCTGCGGTACATACCGCGAGCGGATTATGTTCAAGTTCGATCTCAGCGGCATCGAGGGAACCGTAGACAGCGCAACTCTGAATCTCTACCGCTGGTGGCGATGCCCCGGTGACTACTACACCAGTACCGACGTCTACGCCATCACCCAGAACTGGAACGAGCATACGTGGCCTTTTGCTCAACACATCGGACACGAGACGACACCGAGCTGTACGTACAATTTCGGGCCGCACCTGGGCTGGTATGAGGTAGACGTCACCGATCTGGTGCAAAGCTGGGTGGAAGACGGGACTGATAACTACGGTCTCGTGATCATCGGCAGATGGGGAGCGAAGTGCAGCAAGTTCTACTCAAAGGAGTATGCGAACCCAAACATGTCTCCGTCACTCGATGTGACGTACACCGGCACGGGCGTTGGCGATGAGGACATGGCAACACGCCAACTGACGGTAACCAACTACCCGAACCCCTTCAACCCCGTCACAACGATTCAATACCATCTGCCCACGCAGACCCATGCCACACTGCGGATCTACGACACGCGTGGACGTCTCATCCGTCAGCTGTTCGATGCTCCGCGTTCTCCCGGCGATCATGAAACCGTTTGGGACGGCAACGACGATCATGGTCGGTCCGTGCCTTCCGGCATCTATCTGTCTATCGTGGACACGGAGACCGGTAGAACAATGAGCAAGATGGCTTTGATCAAGTAGATCGACGCACCGATGACAGCTCAACGTGCGCACCCTTCCGGTCGGAAGGCGACATCGGACGGCGTCCACGTATACTCACGTGGACGCCGCTCGGTGAAAGCAAACTGTCTCTTCGTGAAGGGGGCGTACGCAGCACGCCTGCTGCTACCGCAGCAGGACGACCTTTCTCACTTCGCGCCAGTCGCCGACGACCGCGCGACAGAAGTAGATGCCGGAAGCGGCCTGCCTTCCCCTGTCGTCCCGGCCGGTCCATACAATCTCGTGCTCGCCGGCCGGAAGGACTCCGGACTCGAGCGTTCGTACAAGCCTGCCCGCGATGTCGAAGATCTCGATCTTCACACCCGACGAACTGGGAAGCGCGAATATGAGTGATGTGCGTTCCGCGAACGGGTTGGGTGCGCCGGAACTCAATGCAAGTCTGAGAACGCCGTCGTCCGGCACGCCGGTCCCGTCCTCCACGAACGCCTCAAGATAGATGGTGAGATCGCTCAGGGCTCCGCCTCCCCCGTGGATGCCCGATTCGTCTCTGCTACTCAGTATCAGGGTCGCGGTGTATAGCGTGCTCATCGTCGCGCCGGCATCCTCGAAGTGAAGCGTGTACTCTGCCGCGTCCGCACCGACCGACTCCTCAGTGAACCCACCCACGAACGAGAACCTGCCGTCTCCGCCGACTATCGCCGCATCGTGGATCTCAAGGAGCGCCTGAAGACTATCGTAGCCGTCGTTGTAGACGCTCAGAACGATGTCCGAGAACATCCCGATATCGTGTGAGCCGAAGTCGAGCGTGTCTGCGAGATCAACCGAAGCAGCATCGAGCGAAGGGCTCGCGTGGTCAACGACGGTGCCACTCAGCGCCGCGTCCATGGCGGGATCATCAAGGTCGTTGGAGTTGACTGTGAGATCGCCGGATTTCTCCCCGGTACTGGTCGTCTCCATCGAGATGGTGTGATCATTGCCGCTTCCCGCCGAGAGCTGGAACGAACCTCCGGGCGCCGTGAAACCGCCGGGGGCTGCGAACGAGTAATCAAGCTCGTCGGCTGGGACTGAGGCCGCGTTCGTCACGGTCAGGAGTTCCTCCGTCGTCGAACCGATGATGGCCTTCCCGAAGACCAACGATGCTGCGACACCTACCTTGGCGGGAACCTGTAGCTCGAGCAGAAGGGGGATGTGATCGGATGCGCCGTAGAGAGCGTCCGCCATCGCCTGGCTGATTTCCATATTCGTAGGATTGTTGATGTCGTTGTTCAGCCGGTAGCCATCGTTGCCGAAAGCCTTGTGGCTGTCAGCGACATACGAGAGGCCATCTCCATCCTGGAACGCTGCTGATATGAGCAGCTGGTCGTAGCGGTCATCCATGCCTCCGCCCGTGAAGCCACTCGGCGGACTCACGCCCGGCGCCTGGGTGTGCAGCCGCCTGAAGGTGTAGCTGTCGTGCCAATAGCCCGGCTTGTTGACGGGATCGAAGCATCGACCGTCATTGTCAGCCTGAGAACCTACGAGATCCTGATAGCCGGCCTCGCTGCTCGTATACATGTTGAAATCGCCGCCCAAGATGAAGTGCGTACCCGTTGGGTAGCCGTTCATGTGCGCGCGAATCTCCTCGCACTGGTCCTCTCGCGTAGCTATGTCTGAGCTTGATGAGCCAGCCTTGAGATGTGTCGAGAGGATCTTGAACTGCGCCTCCGATGAATCGTATCCATTCAGTGTGACGGTGTACTCCATCGTCCAGCGCACATCGGTCATGATCGTCACATTCGTGACGGTATCAACGACCGAGTTCTTGTAGAAGATGGCGTTGTCGGTGTCGGGCCCGTTTATGAAAAGGTCGAAGGAATATTCATCGGGGACAGAGGCATTCAGACAGTAGTTCAGAAAGTAGACCAGCCCGATCGGGCTTTCTATCTCCTGAACGATGATGACGTCGGCGTCCAGCGAGTCCATAACGGTCTGGAAATACTGATATCTGCCCGGCCAGTCAAAACTCGGCCAGTTGAGGATGTTATACGTGACAACCCTCAGGGCTGATGCAGGCTGCGCCATGGCAAGAAGCAGGAACACGAAGATCACGAACGTCAGCAGGGGGCGTCTCATAGGGGTTCTCGGCGACATTATAGGGGTCCCTCCTCGCCCGGCTTCTCCGGGACGGGCCGATGCGTGGCGCCGAAGCTCGGCGCGACATCACCGTAGGTGCCGGGGGGTGGGTTGATCCCACCATACAACACCGGCTCCTCGGATGCATGATATTTCTCTATCTTCCATTCTAGCACAAGTTTAGCAAGTTCGCAAGCGCGTATGGGCATGCTTGGCCGCCGCCGGGCAGCCTCGCAAACAGTTCACCTTGTCCCTATCTCCCCGCTCTGCTAGAGTCCGATCCCATGACATATGGTGCGTTTCTCATCCAGGCCATTCTCATATCGCTCTCCGGGGTTATGTCTCCAGGACCACTCACAGTGGTCGTCGTAGGCAAGGGCGCGAAATCGCCCCACGCCGGGGTTCTCATCGCGGTCGGGCACGGCATCGTCGAATTCCCTCTGATGGTACTCATACTGGTCGGTCTTGGACCTCTGCTGCGCCACAGCGTGGCCGGCGCAATCATCGGCTTCGTCGGCGGACTGGTGCTCCTCTGGATGGGAATCGGGCTCCTGCGCTCTCTTCGGGCTGGACAGGGAACAGAGCTCTACAAAGGGACTTCACCGCTTATGGCGGGGATTTTGATGTCGGCGGGCAATCCCTACTTCCTCGTCTGGTGGGCGACAGTCGGTGCTACGCTCGTCTTCCGTGCCTCCGGATACGGGCTGTGGCAACTCGCAGTATTCGCAGTCGTCCACTGGTCCCTGGATCTGATCTGGTACTTCTTCCTCGCATCGGCGTCCTATCGGGGGACTCGCATCCTGGGGGAACGCTTCCTCGAGGGCATTCGCCTTGTCTGCGGCATTCTGTTGCTCTTTTTCGGAGCCCGCTTCATCCTCGACGCGACAGGGGCATTCACGTAGCCCAGCTCCGTGACTTATCCCCTGCATCGCGGACGGACGAGTGCAACCTATCCGCAGAACATTCTATCTTCTGGCCTCTTGCCATGTTATAATAATGATGATATGCAGATTCAGATGATGGATAGGTGGATCAACGGAGGACAGTAAGGATGACACGATTCCGGGCGCACACCGTGGCAACGATGCTTCTCTCGCTTACGCTTCTTGTGCTTCTGGTCGGAGCCATGTCGGCCGGGGCAGCGCAGGCGATCCGGGAGAACCCATACGAGGACTCCCTCCCCATCTGGATGACGCCCGAGGAGCAGGCGCGCATCCACGAGATCGGCACCTACCAGCAGCCCACGGCGGCGCCGCCGGGTCCCGTAAGAAACCCCGCGGAGTTCGAGCCGATGACGGGTGTGATCGTCCGCTACCCATTCGGGAACCCTACGAACCTCCTCGCGGAGTACTCGCAGGACACCGATCTCCTGGTGATCTGCGCGAACTCATCACAGCAGAGCTCGGCATCGAGTGCGCTCTCGAGCGCCGGCGCCAACATGTCCAATGTCAGTTTCTTCCTTGCTCCGACGGACTCGTACTGGACGCGCGACTACGGCCCGTGGTTCATCATCAACGGCAACGATGAGCAGGGCATAGTCGATCACGACTACAACCGCCCGCGCCCGAATGACGATGTCATCCCCAGTCTCCTGGCCACCCACTGGGGTATCCCGGCGTACGTGATGGATCTCACCTCCACGGGCGGGAACTACATGTCGGACGGTCGCGGCGTTGCGATCTCATCCCGGCTGATACTGGATGAGAATACCGGCCTCACGGAGATCGAGATCGACGACATCATGTACGAGTACGTCGGCATCGATCGCTACGAGAAGCTCGAGTACGTCCAGACCGGTGGGATCCACCACATCGACTGCTCCTCGAAGTTCCTGGCTCCCGACAAAATCCTGTACAAGCAGGTTGATCCAGGTCACTCCGACTACGCGCGCATCGAGGCGAACGTCACGTATCTCTCGCAGATCCAGAGCTCATACGGGACGCCTTACGAGATCATCAGGATCTACACGCCGAACGATGAACCGTACACGAACTCGCTCGTCGTGAACAACAAGGTCTATGTGCCGATGTACGGCAGCGGCAACGATGCTGCCGCGATCACGACCTACGAGAACGCGATGCCGGGTTACGAGATTCTCGGATATACGGGATCATGGCTCACCGATGATGCGATCCACTGCCGCGCGATGGGAATCACGGACCGGTACATGCTCTACATCGACCACGTACCGCTACGGGACACCGCCAGCTCCGGATCCGACTATCGCGTCGAGGCATACATACACGACTACAGCAGCACGGGTCTCAAGGCTGACTCGCTTCTGGTCTACTGGGAGACAGACGGAGCGCCGGGGTACACACCGATCGTCATGACCGCCGCCGCGAGGGCCGGCAGCTACTACGCCGACATCCCGGCGCAGCCGGTAGACACAGAGGTCTCATACTACATCTACGCGGTCGACAACTCAGGTCGCCGCGAGGCAAAACCGTACGTGGCCCCGGGTGACGCATACGGGTTCAGCATTTTGGTGGACACCGAGGCGCCCGACATCGCACACACGCCTGTCACCGATACGCCTGAGGCTTCGTGGCCACCGATGGCAAACGCAACGGTTACCGACGACATCCAGGTTGGGACTGTCACGCTCGAATCGTGGATCAACGGGACACCTCAGATAGACGTCACGATGACGAATATCCCGAGCACCTTCACGTACGAGGGCCAGTTCCCAGGCACAGTCTCCGTCGGCAATCTGGTGACGTACAGGATCAAGGCGGAGGACATGGCCTCGCCTGCCAACGTCACGTACGATCCGGCGAGCGGAACACACAGCTTCGACATCGTCGAGGGCATCCCGATCCTCATCGTCGAACTCGACGCGTCGCCCATTTCGGGATCGGCCATGATGTCGATCCTCGATTCCAAGGATCTGAGCTACGACTACACGACATCGTTCCCTGGGGACTTCGGTGAGTACGATGCTGTCTTCATCTTGCTCGGCGTCTACTCACACAACTATTCTCTCAACACAACCCAGGCGAACGATCTCGTCGCCTACCTCAATGGAGGCGGTCAGATCTACATGGAGGGCGGCGACTGCTGGGCCTACGATTCCTCGAGGACCATCTACAACGGTCACTTCGGCATCAACGGAACGAATGACGGCTCGGGCGACCTCTCCACGGTGCTCGGTGAATCGGGAACCATGTGTGACGGGATGAGTTTCTCGTACACCGGAGGCAACAGCTACATCGACCACATCTCCCCCACCGGCGGAGCCGTGCAGATCTTCAGAAATCCATCCGACGATGCAGGCTGCGGCGTCTCGAATGACGAGGGTGATTACAGGACCGTGGGTTGTTCGTTCGAGTTCGGCGGCCTCACTGACGGCGGTTCCCCATCGACGAAGGCCGACCTTCTGACGGAGATCCTGGACTTCTTCGGTATCACCGAGACCGGCGTCGATGACGGCATTACTGTCTACCGCTTCTCGCTCGAGCAGAACAGACCGAACCCGTTCAACCCGCGCACGTCGATGGCGTTCAGCCTGCCGACGGCCGGTGACGTTGAGCTTGCTGTGTACAGCGCTTCGGGCCGCAAGATCACAACTCTCCTGAACGGCGAGCTCGCCGCCGGCCGCCATATCGCCACGTGGGACGGAACGGATGGGAACAGCCGTGATGTCGCAAGCGGCGTCTATTTCTTCAGGCTCACGCGCGAAGGTGAGAGCGTCACGAGAAAGGGCGTGCTCCTGAAGTAGGATTCACCGGCAGAGAATCATATCACTCGCCCCGGTAGGACTCACTCCTGCCGGGGCGTCAACGATATTGACAGTGACACCCCGAACCAAGCACTCTACTACTTGGAGCGCCGCCGCCTTCGCCGGCTGGCACGAAGTTCGCACACGCAAGACCGGTCTCACGAGATACGACACCCCCGGAGGAACGCACAATGAGGAATCGTTCTAGGTCCGTTCGCTCGATACTGGTTGCCGCGGCATTGCTGGCACTGCTGACACCGGGAGCACCGCGCGCGCACGACCGCTACGACAACACCTGGATGAAGGATTTCATGATGGATGCGCCGTGGCGGGTCAAGAATGCAGACACGGCCATTCCTCTCATGCTCGTTCTCAAAGACTGCGACTCGGATGACATCCGCGAGCTTCATTGGATGCGGTGTTGGGACGTGACGTCGGGTGAGACGATTCTATGGAACCACGACTTCGGCGATGAGCAAATCGGTGATGATCCGTACGAGTCGAACTACTGGACATGGATCACAACAGTGACCGAGGGACATCCGTCTCTCCCCGACGGAACACCCTTGACCCCAGCGAATCTGGGCTACGCGGCGGGCGACGCCATCAACCTGAAGGTCTCCATGTACTACAAGGACGACTGGTTCAACTATGTGGAGACACGCTACCTCAGAGTTCACGTGGGACGCGGTGACTACCCGTGGCCGGACGGCTGGTACGGCGGAGACACGCACTACCACACGATGTACACGAACAACCTGGCTGAATTCGGGGCGCCCCTCCCAGCCGTAGTCCGCGCAGGAGAGACGATGGGCCTCCACTGGCTCACGACGACCGACCACTCGTGCGATCTCGACGAGACGGGCGACGGCTCCTACTCCTACGCGACTACGCACTGGGAATACACGATCCAGGATGAGACGGGGATCAGCACGGTCTACCGCGACAACACGGCCATCGGGACCACGTGGGATGTCCTCGGTGATGAAGTCGCCATGCTCGACTCGCCGTCCT
>JAUWBY010000294.1 GCA_030609605.1 Candidatus Eiseniibacteriota bacterium | reverse complement strand
CTTTCTACACACAAACTGATACACTACCCCGCTCATCTGCGCCGTTGCGCTTGAGGGCCCGGAGTGCGAACATGAAGAGAGTTTGATGCCTTCATGGGGGTCCGATATGGGAACGCGCTGTACGAAGTGTGGTGGCACTACTGTCGTCAAGAGCGAAACCTGGAGTCGCAGTACGGCTCGCCTGGTGCGCGTGGCGCATTGCGAGTCGTGCGGGAGTGAGTTCAGAAGAGAACTGCCATGGGGTGCTGTCTCTCCGTCAGAGATGCCTTGCGACCGGAGTGGAATGCTCAGGTGTAGCCTATGGTTTGTTGCGTCTCTGAGCGTGATCTGGATCGCTCTCAAATTCGGCGACTTTGTGGCACGATCGCTTGTCTACCGGACGTTGATGCGGACTGCAGAGGGTTTTCTTCATCCCGGGTGGATTGTGATGCTGGTCCTATCGGCAACGCTGCTCTGGCTTGCAGGCAGGCGCCGCGCAGTCCTTCCTGTCAGTCCGGCCGTCCTCGCCCCGGACGTCCACATTAGAGCAGAGCCGGATGGGAAGCTGTCACTGATCTTCACCGGTAATCGAGGTGCGGTCGCTCACGATTGCGTGTTTGGTCGCCACTATGAGGAGGAGAGGCAACTCCTCACTGAGCTCGATGACATGGCGAGACGGAGCGTGACGTTCGAGGCCGGTGATGCACTGCCCGGGGCCGATGAGATCGCCGAGACGCATCGCAGCATTCGTGCTATAGGACGGAGGTTGGCCTCCATTCTCGGCGGAGATGAGGCTGGTGGAGCAATGGATCAGCTGGTGGATCTTCCGGGAGACCACCTTCTGCTGCGGGTTCAACGTGAGCTTAGTGCCTTTCCCTGGGAACTCCTGGTTCCGAAATCCGAAGGACAGCCGCTCTGGCAGCTGTACTGCCTCTCCCGGCAGATCAGAACGGACGGTTCCTCGGACACGCTCTGGCGCAAACCCGCGAGGCCATTGAGAATGCTCGTGGTCGCGAATCTGGAGCACGGGAGAGAAGGACGGGGACTTCCTGAGGCAGAACGTGAGGCGCAGGAACTCCTTGAGCTGGGAGCACTGAAACCGGAACTCGTGCGGGTGGTCAGGCGGTCGCCACGAGACCTCGGCGAGCTCGTGGCCGCACTCAACGAGGGATACGACATCGTACACTACGCGGGTCACACTGCTCACAGAGAGAGCGGTGGTGCAGGCTGGGTGCTGCCGAGTGGTGAGATCGTCGATGGTCGAGATCTGTTCTTGTCTGCGGCAGCTCCCACCCTGGTATTCTCGAATGCGTGTGGTGAGGGAATGGGGGGCGCCGAAGTCCGAGGGAGTGATCTCGCTGCATCGTTCGCCGAGGGCGGAGTGCCTGCCTATCTGGGCACGCTGTGGGAACTTCATGATGCCGGGAGCGCCGCCTTCGCGTTGGCCTTCTACCGGAGCCTCTTCGACGGAGACACTCTCGGTGCTTCAGTGCGGAGCGCACGCGAACAGTCGTTCAGATTCCACGCCTTTGCTTGGGCCAACTACGTCCTCTATGGGGACCCGACTGCAAGACTCATCGACTAACATCTGGGGGCGTTGCGAAGAACCAAGCTATCAGGCGCGTCAGATGTGTGAAGCGAGGAAAGCCCATTGCGTTCTGCCAGCGATCGTGACAGCGCGAGCGTGGAGTTGATTGTGCGCCTGAAGACGGGCGATGGTGATGCATGGATGGAGTTCATCGACCGCTACCGCCGGCTCATCTTCAGCGCCATCAACAGGGTGAACGCGCGGTACGGAGCAGGGTGGGACGAGGCTGTGATGGACGACCTCTTCGCGGAGGTGCTCTTCAAGCTGCTACGCCGCAATGCAGCTGCGCTGACATCCTGGCAGGGGCGCTGCCGCTTGGAGACCTGGATCTACAGAATCGTGAGGAACGTCTGCATCGACGAACTCCGGAAGACGGCGCGGAGGGGAGAAGTCGCAGAGGCCGATGAGGAACGTACCCCATCGGGTGCTGGGGCTGAGAAGAGCTACGGTTGGGATCGGATGGATCTGAGACTGTCGCTCGAGCAGACCATCGATCAGGTCCTGACTGCGAAGGAAGCGCTTGCCGTTCACCTGATCTATTTCGAGGGCTACACATACAGAGAGGTCAGCAAACGTTTCGGAATGACGGTTGGCGCAGTCAGTGGCATGGTCTACAGGGCGCTTGGGAAGATGAGGCGCCACGGGAAGATCGCGCAGCACTGGAACACGAAGTAGGGGGCTAGAGATCATGGCATGCCCACCACGCGAGCGGCTTCTTGCTCATATCGAGGGTCTTGAGTCGGAAGTGGAGCGCGCTGAAACGGAGAGGCATCTGGACGGCTGTCGACGCTGCTCGGAAGAAGTCGCCATTCTGACGGCGATCACGGATGTCCTGAGAGGCACTGCCGCGAGATCCGCAGACATGGGCAAGAGCTGCAGCAAGTCAGACGAAGTCCTGGCGTATGCAGACGGGACGCTCGAACCCTCGGTCGCTGCGGAATTCGAGAAGCATCTGGCTGGCTGCCGCAGCTGTCTGCGCGAGTTGGCGGACGTATGGGCCATGAGTGGACCGGAGGAATCCGATGCGAGTCCGGAAGCCGTCGCGCGAGTCGTGAAGCGATTGGCGGAGGAGCGGCGGACACTCCAGGTACGGATCTCTGAGAGGACACTGACAGCAGTGAGAGAAGCGGCTGCTTCTATCGAGGAACTGGCAGGCTGGATCGTTGTTGCTGATCTCCCCGCAGCGGCCGCCGCACGATCACATCGCCGCACGGTGCACGTGCTGTGGCGAGAGGAAGGCGGCATCACGGTAGACTACGTGCTGGAGTGGTCGCTCGGCTCCGTGGAACTGACAGGGCGAGTGATGAGTGCGAAGGGACCGGCGCAGGCGATATCGGTTGCCCTCTTGAGTGGTGATTCCGTTCGCGGACCCGAATCTACCGACTCGGCAGGACGATTCGGACCCTGGAGACTGGCTCCGGGACAGAACACGATCTCGCTCTCGGGGACTCCCATAGCAGGTGGACTATCGCACCACGGCATCACGGTGGATGCAGT
>JAUWBY010000059.1 GCA_030609605.1 Candidatus Eiseniibacteriota bacterium | reverse complement strand
GAGAAGACGGCGGGCGAGAGTTCTCTGCATCATGGCCTTGGGTGTGGTCACGACGACAACAGGCTCTCCCTGAATAAGCCTGTCAAGTGTGACGAGTCTGGATCTGGTTATGGTTGAGACTGGGGAACGCCGCTCGTACGGCAGCGTCTCCCACTCGCTGAAGAGCTGCACGGATTCCTCGCCGAGGTAGGTCACCATGTCATCGTAGATGTGCTCCGCATCGGACAGGCCCGGCGCGATTACAATCCACACGTGCGGGAATCGCTTCCTGAGCACGGCTGCAAGAAGGGTCTTGGACGACCCCATGAGGCCGCCTACCCAGAACCGGTTATCTCCTCCCGCGATCCTCCGGACGACCCGCTCGAACGGCTCGGCCTTGATCGCAAGCTCGACAATCCTTCTACCCGGCATCTGTCTCCCTCTCGGCCAATAGCAGATACTGTCTGCAGGCCACCGCACCTGTCCCTGGGTGGGAATCGTGACTTCGGTGAAACCGTCGCTACCGTGCGAACCTCGGCCGCGCGACGTACATCTCGAGGGCCAGCAGCGCAAGCGCGATGTAGACGAATGTACGCCACAGCTCTCGCCCGTGTCGGGCAACCAGGATTACACCTCCGAGGCCTGCGCCGGGCTCAACAACGTTGACCTCAAGCGGATCGAGCAGCCCGACCATCTCCGCGCCACTCACAGCCACAAGCTCTGACTCCTCCGCCTGCAGGTTGACAGCCCCCATTGCCCGGAGTTCTCCGTTCTCCATGAACCTGTAGATCCCCGTGTGATTCACAACTCGAAGCGAGGCGCCGCCGCGTGGACCACCCAGCCTGGTTGCCGATTCCTCTCCACCATCGGGGAGAAGGACGACAGGAGCACCCGCGTGCGAGGGATCGTACGGAACCACGAGATCGCCGCCAATGAGGCAGTTGAGATCGCGGGCGGCCGGCTCCGCGAGCCGCCCTGCGATTCTGTGAAGCAGAGGCACCAGTAGCCCGCTACGGGGTATGTCGCTCCACACGGGGTCGATTCCCGTGTACAGGAAAGCTGTCACACCTCCCGCCGGCGGTGTCGTTGCCACCATCGCCGGCCCGATGCCGGGCAGCTCCATGATCTCGTCCGCCCCGTCGATCTCCACCTGGAACGCTTTTCTGACAGCCACTTCATCGATCAGTCTGTCACCAAAGACGAGTCCTGCGAGAAGAGGGTGCCCCGTGGACACCGGCGCCAGCCTTACCCCACTCCGCCTCTCGACCGGCGCCAGGATAGAGCCGCCGGCAAGAAGGGGAAGCAGTTCGGTGTTCCAGTACCGTATGTCCGTCCCGCCGCCGAGGACGGCCAGAACGCCACCACCACCCGAAAGGTGTCGCTCGACCCAGCGCTCACCCGCGTCATCGAGCCTGTCGATGTCTGCGAGCACGACCACGGGGAACCGCCCCTGCTCCTGGTGCGCCAGCGCGGCGGTCGTCAGCATGACCGGACGGAATCGCACGCCCGAGTGCGTTGGATCGAGAGCACGCTCAATGTAGTATGCGTCGTCAAACACGCCCACGCGCCCACTGCCCTCGGGCACGCCCACGCGCCCACCGCCCTCGGGCGCGCCCACGCGCCCACTGCCCTCGGGCGCACCCACGCGCCCACCGCTTTGGGGCGCGCCATCACTCCGCACCACGAGAACCTCAATCCGTTCCTCGGGATGGATGACGAAATACCGTCGATTGTCGACATCCAGAACATCCGCAGGGATCTCAACCCAGCCCGAGTGCCACTCGTTCACGTCCACCGCAGTCGAGAACACAGCGCTGCCGCCGCCTCCAGCGTCCATCGTCACACCAGTCTGCCCGACCTGGATGCCATCGACGAAGAGCCGCACCGGAATCTCACATGACCTCGCAGCGAGGTTTCGCATCTCTGCAACAACTGCATACATGCCGGGAGTGCCCCCGTAGCGTCTCTCCAGTCGGACCGAAGTAACTGCGCAATTGCCGGTTGGCCCCGTGACCGGAATGAGGTACACGCGCACATCGTCGCCGGCTATCTCCCCCGGCCGTCCGGTCTCGCTGCTCATCTCCGCCGACGGCCCGACCTCCCTCTCCCACCCCGATTGCTGCATGTCGCCGACGACGTACAACTCACGGTTGAGATTCCGCGACGCTCCCAGATACTCAAGCGCCGTGGCAACCGCCCGCCGGTAATCGGTGCCGGCCTCCGTCGACCCTAATCCGTCGAGTTCATCCGCAAGCACGTCCGGACTGAATGTGCCGTCCCTGACCACGATCCCGGTCGGCGAGGATGCGGTGAGAAGAAACGCCTCATCTCCGCCTGACAGAAGGCGCGCTATCGCTCGCCCCGTCGCCACCGCCTCATCGAGGAGAACGCCCCCGTTCGCTCGCCGTGACATGCTCGCACTGTCATCAATCACAATCGCAACCGATGTCCGGGCGTGAGTGGAAACCCCGCCCTCAAATGCCCCTCGCAGAGTCGGCCTCGCGATCGCCAGTGCCGCGAAGAGCAGGATCAGGCTCCGTATGATGAGGAGTAGGATCTGCCGGATGCGGACCCTGCGTATCCTTTTTCTCTCCAGTTGCTTCAGGAAACGGATCGAGCTGAAGTCGATCGTATCGACGCGTCGTCTGCTGATCATATGGATGATCAGTGGAAGCAGGGCCGCGAACGCGGTGAAAAGAAACGCTGTGTTGAGGAATGTGAATCCCACGTGTGTCCCCGTCGCTGAACCTTGAGCGCTCCGTCGGCTGTCCTTGTCGCTGCGCCTCCGGCACTCCGCCGGTCCTTCTACCCCATTCGCTTCCGCTTCTCCAGGTAAGAGAAGAGAGCGCGGTCATATGGTGTTGATGTCATCACCTGTACGTAGTCGATGCGACTCTCGGCACACTCGCGTCGCAAGCGCGCCGTCCACTCGCTGACCGCGGCGAGATAGTCACCCCGAATAGCCAGTGGCTCGGTCGTCATCATCTCTCCCGTTTCCATGTCGCGAAATGTCGCGTCCGCCTCAAACCTGAACTCCACTTCGCGTGGATCGAGAACGTGGAAGACTATGACCTCGTGTTTCATATGCCGGAAGTGCTTGAGTCCGGGAATCACCGTGTCCGGATCGTCAAGGAGATCAGAGATGAGAATGACCAGGCCGCGTCTCTTCATCCGCTTGGCCAGTTCGTGAAGCACCTCACCGATCCCTGTCGATGAAGAAGCCTCCGTCTTGTCCAGTTCCGACAGAAGCATGTGAAGCTGCCGGGGATTGGAACGAGGCGGTATGAACTCCCTGATGCGCTCATCGAACACCAGGAGACCGGCGGCATCCTGTTGCTTCAGCATGAGATAGATAAGTGCTGCAGCCAGGTAACTGCCGTACTCGAGCTTTGTGATCCGGTCCGCGCCGTATCCCATGGATGCGCTCGCGTCGAGCAAGACGTAGCCCCGGAGATTCGTCTCTTCCTCATACTCCTTGATATAGAAACGGTCTGTCTTGCCGAAGACCTTCCAGTCGATGTGCTTCAGCGGATCTCCCGGCATGTACTGCCTGTGCTCCGCGAACTCCACGCTGAACCCCTTGTACGGGCTCCTGTGAAGACCTGTGACGAAGCCTTCTACGACAAGCCTCGCCCTCAGCTCCATCGTCGCGAGCTTTGAGACAACCTTGGGGTCAAGAAAACGTCTGTATGAGTCCTCGGACATCGCGGCTCTCCGCGTCTTTTCGCTCTCGGATGCTCGGGTGTCTATGCTGCGTCGGACACGAGACGGGCGACGATGTCCGCGGCCGAGATGCCGTCCGCTTCCGCGTTGAAGTTCGTCACAATGCGGTGTCTGAGAACGAGCCCGGCGACGGCCCTCACGTCTTCCGTCTCGGGCGCGTACTTCCCATGCAGTACCGCGCGCGTCTTGGCGCCCAGTATCAGATACTGCGAGGCTCTTGGCCCCGCGCCCCAACTCACCCAGTTCCGGATGTAGTCAGGCGAGTCTTCGGTCGGGCGCGTGCTGCGAGCCAGCTTCACCGCGAAGTCCAGAGTGTGGTCGGGAACGGGCACGCGACGGATGAGCTTCTGCAGTCGCTGGATGTCATCTCCGTCCAGCACTTTCTCAAGCTCGGGGACATAGGCGCTGGTCGTCGATTCCACGATCTCCTTCTCCTCCACCTCACTCGGATAGTCCACGTGGATGCTGAACATGAAACGATCGAGCTGCGCTTCGGGAAGAGGATAGGTCCCTTCAAGCTCGATCGGGTTCTGGGTCGCGAGCACGAAGAACGGAAGTGCTAAGGCGTGGGTGTTACCGCCCGCCGAGACTTCTTTCTCCTGCATCGCCTGGAGAAGAGCCGCCTGCGTCTTCGGTGGCGTTCTGTTGATCTCGTCGGCCAGAACTATGTTCGCGAAGACCGGCCCCTTGATGAACTTGAAGTCCCTCGCGTGGGTCGCCGGGTCCTCTTCGATGATGTCAGTCCCGGTGATGTCGGACGGCATGAGATCGGGCGTGAACTGGATCCGCTTGAAGGAGAGGTCCAGGACGGCGGCCAGTGTACTGACCATCAGTGTCTTCGCAAGCCCCGGGACACCAATCAGAAGGCAGTGCCCGTCAGCCAGAATGGCCATAAGGAGATCCTCGATGACTTGGTCCTGGCCCACGATCACTTTTCTTATCTCTCCAAGGATCTTCTCTTTCGCACTCTTAAGTGTCTTCACGGCCTCGAGGTCGCCGCCCTCGGTAGGTCTCATCTCAGGGTTCATAGTCTTCCTCACGGCTACGTATGAAACGCAATGAGCCGCCGCGCCGGTCGCCAGCAAGGGACCCGCGCCGCGGTATGAGTAATCAATGTTGCCCGGTCACACCTACATTGTGACACGCGCCTAGGACGGAGAGTTTAGCAGGCCGAACTCGTGCAGGCAACCTTCAGACGAGTCTGAGTCACCGTCGATGAAGCCTCTTCCCCCGAAAACGGCAGGGCCCCGTGGTTGTCCACGGGACCCTGAAGAACCAGCCTAACTCCGGTTGTTCCATATCATCTATACAGCGCCTTCATGGTGCCCCAGCTCCATATGAGATCGTCGTCGACGGTCGTCTGCACGCACGGCTCGTACGTCGTCTCGACGAAGGGCGCTGATTGCCCCTCAACCTGGATCTCCCAGGTCCCGACGAACTCCGGGCCGCCCAGTCGGATCTTGCAGATACTCACCGCGTAGAGACCCGGCTCAAGGCCGCCGATCACGATCTCGTTGTCGAAGCAGCAATTGCAGTAGCAGGGACCGGATTCGTAGGCCTCCGCCTCCTCGATCGAGATCGAGAACCCCTCGATGTCCACGGCGAAGTCTATCCAAGCGCAGCAGTTGAACTCGGTCTGTGTGTGGTGGCAGATGATCGTGCCTGGACCGGTCTCGAAGATTACTTGCTCATCGCAGATCTGGGCCTGTGCGGACCCTGCGGTAAGAAAAGCGATGGCAAGCACGACGATGATATTCACGCATCGCATGCCAGCCTCCTTTTCGGGCCGTGCCCGGTGCGGCACGGCACACGCGCCCATGAGCAGTATCGTCATCGTAGCACAACGGCGAAGGTTCCACAGTACTACTTGTACGGAGAGTCTGATGGATAGCGGAGGGTCCGTAGACAGCACAGGACGTATCCGGGACTCCGTGCCCACTCGTTCTCACACCCTTCTGGGTGTATACTGCGGCTGACAAGAGGCCATCGTATGGAGATGAAATGAACCTCCGTTCATTCGTCGCACTTAGCGTCCTGCTCGCCGTCGCACTGGTCACGGCCGATCCGCCTCCGGCTGCGCACTCACAGACCAGGACACCGCGGGCGCCGCTCGCCATGCTCGCGGGTGACGTGCCGTGGCCCGATGACGTACGAGTCGAAACAGCCCCATGCGGTACTGCCGCAGATGCACTCGCTCACGCTCGCGCGCCGGGGCACCTCTTTTCCCGCACGCCACCCGACAGTCTCCTTGCCGCTCTCATGGACTCGACGAGTCTCAAGAACATCACCTCGACCATACAGCACATGCAGGATTACGCGAGCAGGTATGTCGCCGTCGATTCGTGCTGGGCGGCGGGCTACTGGATCCGTGACAAGTTCATCGAGTACGGACTCAGCGAGGTGGAGCTGGACACATTCAGATGCTGGACCTTCCAGGACACGGTCGACGCGATGAACGTCCTGGCGTGGAAGGAGGGCTCTTTTCGCCCCGACGAGTACATCGTCATCGGCGGTCACTACGACTCGGTCACTACGGACAACTTTTCCGATCCAAATGCACCTGCGCCAGGAGCTGATGACAATGGCACTGGGATAGCAGGCGTTCTCGAGGCCGCCCGGCTCTTAGCCGAGCTCGATCTGGAACGAAGCGTCATCTTCGCCTGCTGGTCGGGTGAGGAACTTGGACTGCGGGGAAGCCGCGCCTGGGTGAGAGACGCCGTCGCTGCCGGACTCGACATTGTCATCTATCTCAATATGGACTGCCTGGGATACCCGGACGAACCGGACCCGACTGCCATCGTCTACTCGGACTCGTCATCGCTCGCCGTGGCCGCCCTCATGTGCGATCTCATCACGGAGAACACCGGCTATGGCTGCGTCACGACCGTGCGGCCGATAGGCGCGAGCGACCAGAACAGCTTCTGGGAGTCGGGCTACAATGTGTTGGACACGAGCGCGGGCGCGGGGTGGTCTCCATACCACCACACCCCGAATGATCTCATCGAGAACGTGGACCTCCCGATGTGTCGCGCGCTCGCCGCAGTCAACGTAGCCACCGGGGCTGCCGTCGCCGGGGTCATAGGAGAGGAACCTAACCTACCCCCGGAGACCGTGCTCACCGAGAACTGCGCCGCGACGCACTCGATTCTCACGCTCTTGCCGCTCTTCGAATGGACCGCCGTTGATTTCGATGGCGACATCGCCTTCCACGAGTACCGCGTCGTGCCGCTTCGCGAGTACTCGTCCTCGGTGCGCGTTGAGCGCGCGTGGATCGAGCTTCCCGCGAGCCAGACATCGATCGTCCCGCCGGACCTCACTGAGGGTGACTACCGCTTCGAGGTGCGAGCGGTCGACGAGGACGGAGCGGTGGATCCGTCCCCCGCGTCACACTCGTTCACGGCTACCGGTATGCTCCACCCGACTCTGAGTATCGAGATGAGCTTCATCCAGGAGACGGTGGAGTTCTCCGGCCACTGGTCCTCGGGGAACGTATCTGGAGTTCGCGTCTTCGAGGGAGAGCACCTTGTCTTTGGACTGGAAGCAACCGCGGACGCCTACTGTGGCGTCGCCGATGTCGTTGCCGTTGCTGTCGGCGACACCATCGACTGGTCGGACTGGGAGAACGTACCCCACGACTTCGTCATCGTGCCAGAGTTGGGAGATACGGCCATCTACTTCTTGACTGAAGACGAGAACGGTTCGCGCACCGTGGGCAAGATTGCGATCACCACTACTCACGCGGAGATGAACTTGCCTCTTCTCCACGTGGATGACTGGTTCGGGCAGTCCGTGCCCGACGCGACGCACGACGCGTTCTACGACTCGATTCTTTCCGGGTTGGAACACGACACGTGGGATCCCTACGAACACTTCTCCGGCACAGATCCCCAACTCCCATCGATGGAGGATCTGGCCGTCTACAAGACGGTGTTGTGGAGCCTTGGTGCGAGCGCAACATTGCTTCACCCCGCGCAATCTGAATCCGGCTACCACGCGATTGAGGGATTCGTTCGGACCGGCGGCAATCTCATCATCGAGGGACACTCGGCTATCACGGCACTCGCGGCGAACGGCCAGTACGAGCAGTGGCGGGTCTTTGGTGACGGAGACTTCGTTCACGACCACGCGGGGATCGACAGCATGTACAACACGTATTCGCAGTCCAACCCGGGGAACCCAGGCTCTTACGGATACGCGTTTCTTGGGGGAATTTCGGTCGCCCCGTGGAGCTACGTTCACCTCCCGGTAGACACGCTTGTAAAGTGGCAGGAAGGCCACGCTATGTATGGCGGTCTGCCGTCGTGTGAAGTCTACAGGCCTTCCCCAACCACGACGAGACTTCACCTGTTCGATGCCTACCTCAACACGGACCTTGATGAGAACCCGTGCGCCACGCTCAGGCTTCACGACGACGGCACCGGTTCCGTCGCCGTTCTCGGATTCCCTCTATACTATATAGAGACGGGCCCGGCCAAGAGCGTGATCAGAGCTCTTCTGACAAACATGACCGAGTGGCAGCAGCCGGTCGCTCTCATCAGTTTCAGTTGGGAAGCGACGCCTGATTCTGTCAGCTTCACATGGTATCTCTCACCTCGGGACGGGCCTCTTGGATGCTATGTGGAACGCCGGCTCGCTGGATCGGACGATGAGTACACGCCCCTCACGACATCGCCGCTCTCGCCGGACGCAACAGGATGGTATCGCTACACAGACACTTCCTCCGCAGAATGGACCGAGTACAGCTACCGCCTGAGCGTCCTCGAGTGCTGCGGGACCACCACCATCCACGGTCCATGGAACATGGCGATCCCGTCCGACACCTCCGTCTGCCGGCTTTTTCCACCCTTCCCGAACCCGACCACCGACGAGACCGTGATCCGATACGTTGTTGAAACAGACCACAGGTGGGCGTTCGTGGACGTTTTCTCTCTTGATGGACGCCACATCAAATCCCTGTTCGGCGGCCCGCGCCGGATTGGAGGTTACATAACGTACTGGGACGGAACGGACAACAGCGGAGAGAACGTCGCCTCCGGCGTCTATTTCGTCAGGGCACGCATCGGGACTTCCGAGCTTGAGCGAAAGATCGTCGTGCTTCGGTAGTGTTCTGCGATCCAAGCTGTGCCTGTCTGGGCTTTTCCCTGTTGACCGCAGGCGCCTGAAGCCGTAGATTCAGAATAGACATTAATCTCACCGGGCGCCGAAAGGCCATTCAGGGAAAACCGGTCAAAAACCGGTGCTGTCCCGCAACTGTAGTCGGGGACGAACCCTTCGAGGCCGCGCTCGGATAGCGCGGTCTTCTGGGTAGTAGGACGATCCGAGAGCCAGAATGCCTGCCGGTGGGAGTGCTCGTCGGTCCGTGGACAGACCGAGAGACGGGCGTGCGAATCGACTGCGCGAGCGCTTGCTCCACCCGGCATGCATGACGGCGCCCCGCGGGGATTCCTCCCACCGGTCTGTCATTGGGGGAAAACCTGTGGGGCATCGTTGTACATTGGGGGGCTTCACATCTATTCTCGCCGCCCTCGTTCTCGTTTCTCCCGCTGTCGCGGGTGATCACATCGTGCCGGCGCCGCTCACCTTTGTCGTCGACACGCTCGAAGTCGTCTCCGACCGCCCCGAGCGGCTCGAACTCGTATCTACGTTCGCGACCGTCCACGAGATCGCGGACGAACTAGGTCGTGTCTCGACCGTGACAGACGTCATCGAGAAAGGTGCCGGTGTCCACGTGAAACGATACGGCGGCCTCGGCGCATACAGCACCGCCTCCATTCGAGCAAGTTCGCCGGGGCAGGTCGAGATCTATGTGGACGGCGTTCCGATGAACTCCGGCAGCTACGGAGCGACCAACCTTGCGGATCTCCCGCTCGACAGCCTGGAACGCATCGAGGTCTACAGGGGGGGAGCGCCCGTGGAGTTCGGGAGCCCGGGGATAGGTGGCGTCGTGAATCTCGTCACGCGCTCGCCCGGCGCCGACCGCACTGCGGCGATACTGTCCGCCGGGAGCTACGAGACGTTCAGGATCGATCTTCTGCACTCCGGGAGTTTCGGGGTCCGCACGGGAGGCTGCGCCACTACAGACGGTGCGGCTCCCGACCGCGAAGCTGCGCTCGACTACACCGTGGTCTTCCACCACCTCCGGAGCGAGGGCGATTTCGAGTACCTCGACCGCCACGGCACGCCCGAGAACACGGACGACGATGAGGTGGTAGCGAGGGAGAACAACGACTTCAGACAGAGCGATCTCCTCGTCAGATTCGACACCGGTCCCTGGGCCGGGTCGAGGGTCGAAGCATCGAACGAAGCTTTCTGGAAGCGGAGCGGTGTCCCGGGGATTGAGAACGTACACATCAAGAGCGTGCACTACAGGGTCTTCCGGAACACCGCTCGCATCTCGGTTGAACCGCCGCCCGCCGCGAGAGGCGCTCTCTCGTGCAGGATCTCGGGCTTCCATGTCACCAGGCGGGATCGCTTCTACAACCCGGACGACGAGGTCGGTTTCGACAGGTCCGACTCAGATGACAGGAGCTGGAACTACGGTGCGAATCTGCTTTCGAAGTTTGACTGGCACGCTGCCCACCAGTCGCTGGGTCTGTTCGCGGAGTTCAGGCGCGAGCGTTTCATACCTGAGAGCTTGAATCCCGCCATCGGCGTGGGCTTCACGAGGAAGCGCACTGCCTACTTGTTGTCCGCGGAGGACGAACTCTTTCTCCTTGGCGGCAGGCTCACGTTCGTGGCCGGGTACAGGTATCACGAGTCGGCCGACAATTACACGGGGCCCGTTCCCATCGGCGGACCTCCCGAGGCGCTCACCGATGTCCATCGTACTGACTTTCACGGCCCTTCGTTCGGCGCGAGGATACTCCTGCATCCACGGGTAACGCTGAAGGCCAACCGGACGCGCTTCGCCCGTTTCCCGTCGATGATCGAGCTC
>JAUWBY010000289.1 GCA_030609605.1 Candidatus Eiseniibacteriota bacterium | reverse complement strand
CGTCGTCACACAGCCCGGGGAAAGCGCGACGGGCTTGAGAAGATCCTGCGACGCTGGGGGTTCGGCTGGCGTGAAGTGACGGTCGTGGTCGATGATGCCAGCAATCGGCAGATAGTCGACGCGGCTTGGCGAAGCGTAGCGGTGAACCCAGAGCGATCGATCATGAAGACAGCCAACTTCGTGCTCTACACGCGGAATCTGATGGAGATACTGGAGTTCTTTCCTGAGGGCTACGGGAGCGGGATCACCCCCGCTTGGCTGGCGGGGCGGCACGAGCTCTTCAGGAAATCGATCCACCTGTGTGCCATCGCGGTTCCGATACTGGCCATGTGGTCAGTCACATTCACGTTGTGGCTGGTTGGTGTTGTGACTGTGTTCTACGTGGTGTCGGAGCTGTTCAGGGTGCTGGGCGTTGCGCTCCCGCTGTTTTCGACGGTGACCTGGCGAGCAATGCGTTCGGCTGAGTGCCGGGGGCTTGTGCTGGGGCCCTTTCTTTTCGGCGTAGGCATATGGCTGTCGCTTGCACTATTTCCACTATCAGCGGCCACCGTTGGTATATTGGTGCTTGCGATCGGTGATGGTGCCGCCAGCCTCACAGGGAGGCTGTTCGGCCGGACTGTCCTCGCCTACAACCGGCAGAAAACCCTCGTCGGATCACTAACGGTCTTTGTCGTAGGCGCGGTTGTTGCTATGAGCTATCTACCGTTGGGCTGGTCGCTTGCAGTAGGAGTTGTTGCCAGCCTTCTGGAATCGTTGCCCCTCGGGGCATATGACAATCTACTGCTTCCGTTGGCGTCCGCCGGCATGGTATCTCTTGCCGTGACGCTGGTTTAGAGACGTCCCTGATCGGATGATCGGAGAAGGCCCGGGTTCTCCGGGTTGCTCACAAGGAGGGTGTGTTGCTCAAGGACAAGCTCCTGACGAAGGAGGCGAGGCTTGGTGTGATCGGCCTCGGGTACGTTGGTCTCCCGCTCTCGATGGAGTTCGTGCGGGCGGGTTTCAAGGTGGTCGGGATAGACACGAACGAAGAGAAGGTGAAAACTCTCATGTCAGGCGAGTCATATATCCCTGACGTGCCCAGTGAGTGGGTGAGGGATGCCGTCGAAGGCGGTGCGTTCATGGCGACGACGGATTTCTCGAAGCTCGCCGACGTGGATACGGTGGACATATGTGTTCCGACGCCTCTCAGGAAGACCAAGGATCCCGACATCTCGTTCGTGAGCGCGGCGGTCGAGGAGATCGTGAAGTATCTGCACCCGGGCATGATGATAATCCTCGACAGCACAACCTATCCCGGAACCACGGATGAGGTAATTCTTCCACGACTGGAGGAGACAGGTCTCGTCGTTGGAAAGGATTTCTATCTGGCGTTCTCGCCGGAGCGTGTTGATCCGGGAAACCAGGACTGGACAACGAAGAACATCCCGAAGGTGGTGGGTGGCGTGACTCCCGCATGTACGGAGCATGCCGCGCTCATCTACAAGCAGACGCTCGGGCCCGTTGTGCCCGTCTCTTCCACGAAGGTTGCGGAGACGGTAAAGCTTCTGGAGAACACCTTCAGAAGTGTCAATATCGGTCTTGTGAACGAAATGGCTCTGATGTGCGACCGCATGGGAATAGACGTGTGGGAGGTGATAGACGCGGCCGCGACGAAGCCGTTCGGCTTCATGCCGTTCTATCCGGGTCCGGGGTTGGGTGGCCACTGCATCCCGATCGATCCGTTCTACCTCTCGTGGAAGGCCAAGGAGAGTGGATTCGAAGCACGGTTCATCGAGCTGGCGGGGGTGGTGAACAGCAGCATGCCCTTCTATGTTGTCGGCAAGATAGTCGATTGCCTCAACGACCTGGGCAAACCCGTGAGAGGATCCAAGGTGCTGATTCTGGGTGTGGCCTACAAGGAGAATATCGACGATCTCAGAGAATCGCCCGCCCTCGATATCATCAAGCTCCTCAGCGAGAAAGGGGCCGATCTCGCGTATTCCGATCCATTCGTGCCTGATTTCAAAGTCGCATCTTTGGAGCTGACCTGTGTCGATCTGACCACCGAAGCACTGGCTGAGTTCGACTGCGCGGTGATTGCGACAGCTCACAGCGCATTCGATTACGAGATGATCGTGGCTGCGGGAGTCCCCATAGTGGACGCGCGCAATGCGTTGAAGGGAATCAAGGCGGATCACATTACGAGGATATAACTGCTCGGTCTGGAGAATGAGATGTCAATAGCACTTGTGACAGGGGGAGCGGGGTTCATAGGGTCTCACCTGGTAGAACGGCTGCTTGAGCAGGAGCGTGATGTTCGGGTCGTGGACAATTTCTCGACGGGGCGCCGAGTCAACGTGGCGCACCTGCTTGAGAGAATCGATCTCAGAGAGATCGATATCAGAGACCTGGATGCGATGCGTGATGCCATGGAAAACGTCGATATCGTATTTCACGAGGCGGCACTGGCGTCCGTTCCCAGGTCCGTCGAAGATCCCGTGACCAGCAACGAAGTGAACATCGTCGGCACCCTGAACGTTCTCGTGGCGGCTCGGGACGCCGGCGTGCGCAGGGTCGTCTACGCCAGCTCCTCTTCCGTCTACGGCGAGACGCCTGAGCTTCCCAAGACAGAGGAAATGCGGCCACTTCCCATGTCACCGTATGCTGTGGGCAAGCTGGCAGGTGAGCACTACTGTGTGAGCTTCAACGGTCTTTATGATATCGAGACTGTCTGTCTCAGGTACTTCAACGTGTTCGGACCTCGACAGGATCCTACGTCGGAGTATTCCGCGGCCGTTCCCATCTTCGTAAGCGCATTGCTCAGGGGCGATGTGCCCACCATCTACGGGGACGGTGAGCAGTCCCGCGATTTCACGTACGTCTCGAGCGTAGTGGAGGCGAATATCCTGGCGGGTGAGAACAAGCGCGCGCCTGGAGGGGTCTTCAATGTGGCGAGAGGTGATACCGTGACCGTGAACGAGCTGTTCACATCACTCACGGGCCTCATCGGCGTCGACGTTGAGGCTGCGTTCGCCGACGTGCGCCCCGGTGATATCAAGCACTCGTATGCGGACATCTCGCGAGCGCGAGACGTGTTGGGATATGTACCGCTACTCGGTTTCGAGGATGGACTTCGGTTGACGGTTGACT
>JAUWBY010000377.1 GCA_030609605.1 Candidatus Eiseniibacteriota bacterium | reverse complement strand
CAGCAGGGCTTTCCATAATGGAGTGAGGAAGGCGGGACCTGTTCTTCTCGAACCGGTTATGGACGTCGAAGTGGTCCTCCCGGTGGATTACGTCGGAGATGTCATGAACGATCTTAATATGCGTAGAGGAAAAGTCGAAGGGATGTCGCAGCGCGCCGATACACATGTAATATCGGCGAGGGCGCCCCTTTCGGACATGTTCGGCTACGCGACCACTCTGCGTTCGCTGACGCAGGGACGGGCGATTTACAGCATGCAGTTCTCACATTACGCCCAGGTGCCCGGAGAGATGGTCGCGCAGCTTCAGGGCAGGGTGAGAGGCCTGGCCTGAGAGAGTATCGAGGAAGCTTGCCCGGCCTGAAGCCGGAGCCGGCCAAGAAGGAGGAAGCCGGATGGCCAAGGAGAAGTTTGAGCGTACCAAGCCGCATGTGAACGTAGGGACGATAGGGCACGTCGATCACGGCAAGACGACGCTGACGGCGGCGATCACGAAGCATCTGGCCAGCAGGGGTATGGCCACCTTCGTACCGTTCGACGAGATCGACAAGGCTCCCGAGGAGCGCGAGCGTGGGATCACGATCGCGACGGCTCATGTGGAGTACGAGACGGAGAACAGGCACTACGCGCACGTGGACTGTCCCGGGCATGCCGACTACATCAAGAACATGATCACCGGCGCGGCGCAGATGGACGGGGCGATCGTGGTGGTATCGGCCGCCGACGGACCGATGCCGCAGACGAGGGAGCATATCCTCCTGGCGCGCCAGGTGAACGTGCCCTACCTGGTGATCTACATGAACAAGGTCGACATGGTCGACGATCCCGAGCTTCTCGACCTGGTGGAGCTGGAGGTCAGAGAGCTTTTGAGCGAGTACGACTTTCCCGGCGAAGATATACCTGTCATTCGGGGCAGCGCTCTTAAGGCCCTGGAGAGCGACGACGCCGACAGCGAGGATGTCAAGAGTGTCTGGGAGCTGATGGAGGCTGTTGACAGCTATATACCTACGCCGAAGCGTGATATGGACAAGCCGTTCCTGATGCCGATCGAGGACGTATTTTCGATCACCGGGCGCGGCACGGTGGGCACCGGTCGTATCGAGCGGGGGATCGTGCACGTGGGCGACGCTGTCGAGATAGTGGGGATCACGGATACGCAGAAGACGGTTGTGACGGGCGTGGAGATGTTCCGCAAGCTGCTCGACGAGGGCATGGCGGGCGACAACGTTGGTCTGCTTCTTCGCGGGATGGAGAAGGACAAGCTCGACCGCGGCATGGTCGTGGCGAAGCCCGGCTCTGTTACGCCTCACAAGAAGTTCAGGGGGAAGGTGTACGTGCTGAAGAAGGAGGAGGGCGGGCGTCATACGCCGTTCTTCAACGGATACCGTCCGCAGTTCTACTTCAGGACGACGGACGTTACGGGAGTGGCGACGCTTCCGGAGGGTACCGAGATGGTCATGCCCGGCGATGATGTGGAGCTCTACATCGAGCTGATCACGCCGATAGCGATGCAGAAGGAACTTCGGTTTGCGATCCGTGAGGGCGGCAGGACCGTCGGCGCGGGCGTCGTGACCGAGATCATAGAATAGCGGGTTGGAGGTTTGCCCGGTGGATGGTCAGAACATAAGGATCAAGCTGAAGGCATTCGAGCATTCGATGCTGG
>JAUWBY010000123.1 GCA_030609605.1 Candidatus Eiseniibacteriota bacterium | reverse complement strand
ATTTCTCGACGGCGCGCATGAGGCCTGTGTTTCCTTCCTGGATGAGATCGAGGAAGTCGAGACCCCTGTGCGTATACCTCTTTGCGATCGATATGACGAGTCGAACGTTCGCCTCGACCATTTCGGTCTTGGCCCGGTTTGCTTCGAAATCTCCAACGCGTATCCGATAGACGACATCCTTGAGTCTGTCGCACGGAAGCCCACATTCGCGTTCGATTCGTCTCAGGGCCCTCTTGTTGTTCCTCACCTCGTTGGCGAGTTCCTCCGCTTCCGTTCTGAGCACGGCCACCGACTTCGCACGCGACTTCGATGTCGCCGCAGCAGTGGAGGTCTTCTTCCCTTTGCCCTTCTTCGCCTTGCTCTTCTTGGCCCGCTCCGTCCTCTTCTTTGTCTCCGCCCTCTCGATTCTCCTCACAGCCGCTCCGTGCTGTTCGGCAAGTTCGGCTATCCTCTGTTCGAGACGCTCCGCCTTCAGCAGGAGCTCAGCTATTCGGGAGCCCATTTTCTCAACCTGCGTCGGATGCAGACAGAGCTTCTTTGTCTCGGTCGCCAAACTCCTGCGCCGTCGATCGATCGCCTTCTTCGTCTGCGTCGAGTGGCGCGACCCGGCCCTCTTCATCCTGGCCTCTAGTTCCCTCTTCTCACGGTCGAGCCTCACAACCTTGTTCATCCTCAGGATAACCTTGCGGCGCTCTTCCTTGCCGGTAGCGTCCTTTCGCTTCCTGTCGACTACTACTACGCGGTCGAGTCGCACCTTCTCGCCCGTGAGCCGCTCGGTCAGCAAGGTCAGTCTTCTCATGGTCGTCTGCGCTTCGAAAACGGCGCCGTACGCCATCAGCTCGGCCGCTTCGATCCTCTTACAGATCTCAATCTCACCCTCGCGATTCAGAAGCTTGACCGACCCCATCTCCCTCAGATACATGCGGACCGGGTCGTCGAATCTGAGACGTGGCTCGGCCTTCGTCTTCTTCTTGGCGTCCCGTTTCCTACGAGCCTCCCTGGCCTTCTCGTCGATCACCTCTATAGAGAGATCACCAAGACGGCAGTAGACCTCGTCGACGACATCTATGTCGATGTCCGCGCCAAAGAAACCGCTGAAATCCCCATACGTCAGGACCTTCGACTTCCCAATCGACTTCTTGATCGCCTCAACGATCTTCGCTGCAGAACGCTTAGCCATACGTGTGATATGCCTCCCCAGCATCAAAGGAAGAGCTATCTATCAGAGGAAAGCCCGCTAAGGAGCTGCGCAAGTTCCTGCCTTCTGATGATGGCCTCTGTAGCCCGTTGTTCATCACCGGTCAGCTCGGCCGCGCGGATCTCCTTGTCCACATCTCGGATCTGACCCTCGATCTGGATCTTTCTTATGACCCCAATATAGTCATCGCACAGCCTGCCGCCATTCCTCTCGACCGGCTCCAGCACGGTCAGCTCAGTCAGCAGCACTGCCAACGATCGATCGTCCCGCGGATCGATCAGAGCCGCGATATCGACCGGATCTTCCGACGCGGGACCGGCCAGAATGCGCTCGGCCAGTATCCGGATTCCGGGATGTGTGAAATCGCCTGCCTCGAGACACGACCTCGCCTGCTCCGCCCCTTCACCTCCCCCGAGCAGGAGTCCCAGGAGCCCTTTCTGGGCGGCGTAATGCGCGCCCGCGATTTCGTGACCATCGGCACCTTCGGCATGGTATCCGGTTGAACCCGGACTCTCATCAGAACGAGCAGTCTGCCGGCCACCCCCAACGCGGCCAGGCGCATGCTCCCCCGCGCGCCCCCGCGCCCGCTGCGCGCCACGCCCGCGAAGTTGCCTCTCCGCCCGTCGGCGCTCGTAAACACGCGCCACGGCAGCCGGCCTCAACGAGAGCGCGGCGGAGATCTTCTCCAGCATCAGTTCTGCCTTGAGGGAATCCTCAATCCCCACAACGGTCTCGATCAGGTTTCTGGCCGCCTTCTCCCGATCGTCCGAATCATCTGTGGGATTGAGAGAAACGTAGAAATCGATGAAATCCCGCGATGACGTCAGTATCTCTCGGAGCGCGTCGGGACCGGCTTGACGGACATAGGAGTCAGGATCCGCCCCGTCCGGGAATGCCGCGACCCGCACCTTGAGGCCGAGCTGAACGAGTGTCTCCGCGGCGCGCGTCGCTGCCGAGATCCCAGCCTTATCACCATCGTAAGCAACAAACACCTTGTCGGCGTACTTCGCGATGGTCCGGGCCTGCTCGTCCGTCAGCGCGGTCCCGGCCGATGCAACCACATTGTGAAACCCGGCCTGGTGGAGACTCAGGAGATCCATGTAGCCTTCCACCAGTATCGCTTCCCGCGAAAGCCTGATCGCCTGACGCGCCTGAGAGAGACCGTAAAGATAGTAGCTCTTCCGATAGAGGCGAGTCTCGGGTGAGTTCAGGTACTTCGGTTCCTGGTCGCCGAGCGACCGCCCACCGAAACCGACCGGCCTGTTGCCTGAGGACAGAAGCGGGAAAATGAGACGCTCCCGGAACCTGTCATAGAACCCACCCCCATCTCGTTCGACAACGAGCCCGGCCGACACAAGTGCAGAGTCAGCGATTCCCTTGCGGCGCGCGGCCTTGAGGAGGTTGTCCCATCCGGCCGGCGCGTACCCGATGGCGAACGTAGACGCAACGTCGGAGCCGAGACCGCGTTCCTTCACATAGCTCCTCGCTTCTGTGCCGCTATCGCCCTCGAGGCACGAGCGGTAGAACACGAGGGCCATCTGATTGGCCAAGATTGCCGGGTCGTCCTCGGCATCGATCCGCTCGCTTCTACTGTCGGGAAGCGTGATGCCGGCTCTGTGAGCCAGCTCACGGAGCGCATCGATGAAACCGATCTTTTCGTACTCCATCAGGAAGGTGATCGTGTTGCCGCCCACCCCACATCCGAAGCAATGATAGATCTGGCGGGCTGGGTTGACGTTGAAAGACGGCGTCTTCTCCTGGTGGAATGGGCAGAGCCCCTTGAAGTTGCCTCCCGCCCGCTTGAGCTGGACGTGCTCCGATATGACGTCGACGATGTCGTTCGCCTCGCGGATCCGGTCGATCAGCTCATCTGGAATGCGGTTGGCCACTGCCTGTCTGCTCCCCCTATTTCAGTTCCACTACAGTCACACCCGTGTCTCCCTCGCCCCATCGGCCAAGCCTGAACGACTTGACAGCAGGTGATCCCTTGAGCACCTCCTGCGTCCGTGTTCTCAATGCCCCTGTGCCCTTGCCGTGAACGATGCGAACCACGGTGATCCCTTGCATAATGGCGGTGCTCAGGAACTTGTCGATGGAGTCTTCCACGTCATCAGTCGTCATTCCCCTCAGATGCAGCTCTATTGCAGGTTCCTGGTCGTTCAGGCCCTCAAACGTGACGCTCGGAGTGCCTGCGCGCTTCACATCCGGTACGCCTGCTTCCCTCAGCTCGTCGGCTGCAACATCGAGGGTGGCACTCTTCACACGGACCTGGACCTTGCCCTTTCGGTCCGGGAGGCTCAGCAGTTTGCCCACGCGCCCAGCCAGCCGGACACGCATGCCGACCTCGAGTCTGTCCGGTCTCGTCCCTTCGTCCGCGGGCGACTCAACCTCTTGGGCGAGCTCCTCAACGACTTCGGCCTTTTCGCGACGCAGCCTCTCCCGCGCCGATTTGATGGCCTCGCGGGCGGCTTGGCTCTCTCTGAGCTCCTTCACGGTCTCCTCAACCAGACTCTGCGCCCGAGCGAGAATCTCCCGCGCTTCAGCGAGCGCCCCGGTGCGGATCTGCTTGCGTTCGTCCCGGACACCGGCCAGCCGTTCTTCGTAGTCGGAGGTTAGAAGTCTGGCTTTGTCGCGCTCGATTTCGACAGCGCTGAGCGTCTCTTCGAGGCGCCGCCCACGCTCGACAAGGTCAGCTAGAAGCCCATCGATCCTGGCCATGTCGCCGTCACGGAGTTCGCGCGCCCGCTCGAGCACGTTTGAAGGAAGCCCGAGTGTCTCGGCGATCGACAGTGCGTGACTCGACCCGGGGATGTCGGAGACGAATCGGAATGTCGGCTCCAGCGTCCCGGGATCGAACGCCATCGAACCGTTGGCCATGCCCTCATGTTCGTGGACGTGGGTCTTGACGGTGCCGAGGTGCGTCGTAGCTATCGTGTGGACACCCCTGTCGGTCAGTTCCTCGAGGATGGCGATACCGAGGCTGGCTCCTTCGTCCGGGTCGGTCCCGGCGCCCAGTTCGTCCATGAGGACCAGCGTGTGCACATCTGCCTCTCGAAGAATCTCATCGATGATCCTGAGATGAGACGAGAAAGTTGAGAGACTCATTTCTATCGACTGCTCGTCGCCGATATCGGCGTAGAGTTCCCTGAAGATCGAGAGCTCCGTATCGGCTCCGGCCGGGACATGGAGCCCCGACTGCGCCATCATCGTCAGAAGACCGACGGTCTTCAGAGTCACCGTCTTCCCGCCGGCGTTGGGACCCGAAATGACGAGAGTCGATCCCGTCCCACCGAGTTCGAGATTCAGCGGGACGACCTTGGCTTCGCCCTTGCGGGCAAGGGCCGCGAGCACGGGGTGCCGGCCGTCCAAGATCCCAATTCTGCCCTCGGTGTTCAGCTTGGGCCTGACCGCATCGAGGTCACGCGACAGAAGTGCGGTTGCCCTGTAGTAGTCCAGCTTGCCGAGAAGCCTCAACGAGTGTGCGATTGCGCCGGACTCGGCGCCCACCATAGCCGTCAGCGCGCTGAGAATCCGGTGGATCTCCTTCTTCTCGGCTGCGGTGAGTTCAGCGAGCTCGTTGTTGAGTGGAACGGTGTCCATCGGCTCCACGAAGACGGTGGCGCCGGTCGACGACTGGTCGTGCACGATACCCTTGAGCTTCGACCTGGATGCGCGCTTGACGGGCAACACGAGACGCCCGTTCCGCATATGGACGGCAGCTTCCTGGATGGAATCCTTCTCAAGCTCTCTCTTGATTATCTCCTGAAGCTTCTCGTTCAGCCGGATCCGCGTCTGCTCCATCGCGCGGCGGATCTTCCCAAGCTCCTTGCTCGCGGAGTCCCGCACCTCCAGCGCAAGCTCGTCCACAGCTCGCTCAATGGCGTCCTCTATCTCCTTGTTCGGGTGGAGCCCCTCAGCCAGTGACCAGAGGGCCGGCGATCTATCAGATCGTTCGGCGACATAGTCACGGAGGCTCCGGATAACCTGAAGCGTCACGCGTACGGCCACGAGTTCCTCGCACCCCAGCGCGGCTCCCTCTGTCGTACTCCACTCGATCGCCCGACGGGCATCGATCGCGCCTTCCAGCGGGAGCTTGCCGCCTTCGTCCATGAGCGAGCGGATCTCGCCTGTGATGTCGAGGGCCTGCTCGATCGATGCAACGTCGACAGTAGGAGTCAAAGCGACCGCTAGTTCAGCGCCCGGCTCGAAGGAAGTCCTCTCGACAAGCATCTCTACGACCTTGTCGAACTCAAGGACATTGCGCGCGTGTGCGTTCATTCGCTCGCTTCTTCTTGTGCAGATATGGTTCGGGGGTCTTCAGACGCCGGTACTAGTGCCCGTATCGCCTGAAACCGGAACAATCGATCACGTCGAACTTCGTCCTGGCGGTCTTCTCCACGCCGTCCAGGAGGAGGTTCATTCCAAGCGTGTCGCTGGCGATATGCCCCGCGATCACGACGTTGATGTGATTCTTCTTGGCTTCTTCCCGGTTTTTCTCGGAGATATGCATGCCGACGATCGTCCCAATGTCGGATGTGTTGGCCAGCTTCTCGAACGCCTTCTCAGATCCGCCTGTGCCGCCTGTCATATCGACGAAAACACGGCCGGTCCGACGTTCCTTGTTGCCAACAAAGATTCTGAGACCGGCACCTGCCTTTTCGGCTTCGGCATACTCGGGTATGTCCCGGAGCGCAGTGAGTATCTCACCGACGGTCTCGATCTTCTCCTTGTCGAAGAACTTCTGAAGGTATGTCGCCACGCAATTGTCGGCCACGGTATGCGTGCAGATCATGGGGATATCCAGGATACGGGCCGCATCCACCGCCCTCATGTGGTTGGTGGGCATGACGCCTCGCTCGACCTGCTTGATGCGCGGCGCGAGTATCCCCTCTGCAACGTTGATGGGCACGCCGTAGCGTGTCAGGATCTCGGCCTGCATAGGCATGACGCAGCTGAGGTTGGCCAGCGCCACACCCTCTGGATGATGCGCCCAGACGAGGTCGATGCGCTTGCCCTTCTCGCGGAGTCTGTCGGCAATGAGGAGTTCGCCGACCTCCATGTCGATACCGACCATGACGCTCTTGATCTCGATGCTGTCCTTGCCGTAGAGAATCCTCGAGTCGGCGTAGGGATTCGTAAGGTGGTTCTTGTCGAATCGCTTCTTCTCCGCAGCCTTGAGGTCATCGTACTTCTTCTTGACCCTCTTCAGCTCGGCGCGAACGCTGGCCTTACCCCTCAAGTCATTGTCGATCCCGACCTTCACAGTAGCATCGTAGAGTTCTCGGAGCTTCATCTGGTAGCGTCTCCTCAAGAAAGTCTTGTTCAGGTCGGGAACGGAATTAGTCCTCGGTCGCCGTTGCGAGTGCGGCTTGCACCAGCCCCTTAATTACCTTCCCATCCGCACGTCCCTTCACCTTCGGCATGATCGCCTTCATGACGTGGCCCATCTGGCCGGGAGTGCTCGCCCCGACTTCTGCGACGGTCTCCGCCACGATGGCAGCGAGTTCATCTCCCGTCAGAGCCTCTGGCAGGTACGCCGTCACAACATCAAGCCCGACCTTCTCATTCTCAACAAGATCGAGACGCCCGGCTGATGTGAACTGCTCCAGCGATTCGCGATGACGCTTCGAGAGTCT
>JAUWBY010000088.1 GCA_030609605.1 Candidatus Eiseniibacteriota bacterium | reverse complement strand
ATAACACCAAGAAACTCCTCCTCGGCACCCAGATCCAGACCTGTGACCGGGTCGATCAGAGCTTCTCCCATTCTGTAGATATTGAACTTCATCCCCGCTGTGATGCCGGTACTTTGTCCAGCGTTGAGATAGATCTTCGCGCCGGCGGCCTTGATGATGCGACCGGTCCAGGGGACATCATCGAGAGCTTCAACTATGCTCTCGACCAAATCCTCGATCGCCTCGCGCGTCGCCTTGCCAACAAGCGTCTGATCGAACTTGCCCTTGTGTCCGAAGGAGAAATCCTGTGTGCTGAGTTTGAGCCCCATCTGCGTTTTCTCGTCTGACGCTGTTTCGGCAAGGATAATCTCGGCTGTGGTTGTGTCTATGATACGAACGTCTATGGCAACCCGTGCCGTCGTCTTCGAGAACCCGGCGCCACCCAGTCCCCCGATCCTCCCGCCCGTATCGGACGCCTTGTAGCCGAACTCGGAGACCGAACCGTAGACAATGGCTGCAACACCGAGGAGTTTCCCGAGCTGGGGAGCGGTCTGGGCCGTCACCATGCCCGACTGCCCGAGGTTCTGCTCGGCGAGGACATGATCCAGCTGCTCTCGCTCCATCACGCTGAACTTGCCGGACTGAACGAGCGCGGTCATAAGCATATCGGACATGCCGCGACCTGGATTGGGCCCGGTCCAATTCCACCGACTGCGGTCGCTCTTGTCCTCAAACTCGACGACCGCGATCATCTTCTTGAGTCCCGCGGGCGCGTCGTCCTTCTTCGCTCCCGCAGGCGGCGACATCGCGGACACGGCCAAGAACGCGATCAGAATGATCCACAGAGCCGTTCTTGCTGTCTTCATCAACACATCCTCCATGTTCACACACTCTGATGTGGCCTCCTCCCGTACGGAGGCCGCCCACTCACAACCGACAGGCTGAAGTGTCAAACCAACGGCCACGCTATTCTTAGGTTGAAGAGGGGTGGCTGTCAAGCCTGCGCTTCCCGGCGGGGGGTCAATCATTCAAAAGGGTAGCCCGTTCCAGTGATCGCGTTGGAGGATGAGCTGCAATAGGCTTCTCACGCTGGGTGGCCGTGTGGCATTCGAGGATGGGGATGCGTCAATCCTGACGCTTTTTGTGTTGACAGGAAAGTCTCGGTGACCAAGAATCAGCCTCATGAGGGGCTGTCCCCACTGAATCGGTCGGTGGAGAGTGGTTTCGCGAATGCAGGAGGTTCTATCATGACTGTAAGGACTGTTCTCGTAACCCTCGCCGTAATGGCAGTGCTGTCACCCGGTCTCTCGGCAAAGCTGCAGCAGGCGAGGATAGCCGGCGATCCCGATATCGGTTCACGACCACCCGCGATATTCTGGTTCGATAACATGGAGAGCGGCGTCAACGGATGGACAACAGTAGATGAGACGGCCACCGCCACTCCGCATTTCCACGTTGATACGTACATGGCCTACGACGCGAACCACTGGTGGTGCGGCTCCTTCGCCTACGACATCAACGGCGGCTACGGCAACTCCTGGACCGACCTTCTCGTCGTCCCGACGACAGACATGTCCGCTGCCACCTATCCCATCCTGACGTTCGTGCACTACTACGACAGCGAGCCCGACTACGATTTCACGTATGTCGACGTGAAGGTCAGCGGCATCTTCGTCGCGCAGAATGCCGGGTACAACGGCCTGATCCCCGGCGGCACCTGGGTTGATCTCGGAGCCTACGGCTTCGTGCTGAGCGGCGCCGACAATCCGGTAGAGGCCCGCTTCCGCTTCGTGTCCGACGGCGGCTGGTCGGATGAGGATGGCGACTACGACTCGGTCGGTGGCGCCTACATGGTGGACAACGTGAAGCTCTTCGATTTCTACGGTGGAACCGTCTACTTCCTGGACAACGTGGAATCCGGCGGGCTCTGCACTCCCTCGGTCCCGGCAGCATCAGGCGACTACTGGCACCAGATCACCCGTCTGTGCCCGGCATACAGCGACCCGACCAGTTGGTGGTGTGGTGACGATGCCGACACCAGTCTCATACCGCCCAATCTCTGCAACTCCCTCATCTCACCGCAGGTGAATATCTCCTATCTCGCCCCTGCGTCGGCCTGCACTCTCTTCTTCGCCATCCACGCCGAGGTACCGACGGTGGACAACGACTACTGGACGGAGTCCATAACAATTGATGGAGGAACAACCTGGTACGGTCTCGGCGCCTGGTGGGGTGACTTCGAGCAGTGTGACGGATGGGGCTTACACGGTCTCAACGGCATTGATCTCACGGACCTCCTCCCAGGGACGTTCTTCCAGTTCAAGTTGACGTTCAATACTACGGACAACGGCTGCGGACCCGGAGCGGCGGGCGGCGCAGGCATCATGCTCGATGACACATGGCTGGAAGAAACCGAGAGCCCGGTCGAGCGCTCGAGTTGGGGCGCGATCAAGTCGTTCTATAGATAGAGAGAGAGCTCGCAGCGCGAGAGCGGCTCATCGATGATGCGCCCCCGGCAATCGCCGGGGGCGCTCTCAAGTTGACCTGTTTCGCTGGATAATGAGCTGCAACACATTGGGAACAGGTGCATCAGAATGGTGGGAGCAGGAAAATGGCCTCTCCCCTGGTCGGGTGCGAGATGTACGCACAGTCCCAGACCGGTCAAGGAGTTAGCTGCGTAGACAGTTATGGAGCAGTCACGTCGAGGTGGTGCGGCGCTCATGAATCCTTGACGAATCGGCTGAATTGAGTTAAAATACACTAATGACTGTAGTTGCGGCTGCAACACAAGGCACAAGGAGGATACCGATGCGCCTGTCCGGGCGACGGATCACACTGCTCTCAGCCCTCGCGGTCCTAATAACCGTGTCTCTCTGGGCTCCAGCCGCGCTCGCGGCGTCTTCACTCACACATACAATGCAGTTCTCGTCTACCGACATCACGACCACGCACGTGGCGGCGTACGATGTCATAGAGATGCACGGTCTCAGATCTACACTCGAACTGGGTCGTCCGGAACTCCCGGTCGCATTCATAAGATTCGCTCTTCCCGAGGGGATGACGGCCGTCGAGGCATCGGCAACTGTCACGCAAGCAAGTGTGATTCCCGGCAGGTTCGAAGTCCGACCTGTGCAGCCCCAGATTCCCTTCTCGCTCCCGATGATCCCTGAGTGGCTCGACCCGGAGCCGAGCATATACGAGTCACCGACACCATACCCCTCGACCGCATGCCGCCTCATGGACACCGGCAATATGTCCGGCCATCGAGTCGCAACAGTCGCGGTCTACCCAATTCAGTACAGCCCTGCCGATGGCGCCCTTACGTTGAATGAGACCGTGACCATCGCTATTGAGTTCGAGCGCGATGGCCGTGCAGCAAGAACTCCTGCGGCCAGATCCATCAGGGCGGACCGCGTAGTCGTCGAGAGGGTAAAGGACTTCGTGGTCAACCCGCACGATGTCACGGGGACTCCGACCCTCACGACACGAGACGATCAGGTCGACTATCTTGTCGTGACAAGCTCGACGTACGAGCCGCTCTTCCAGCCGCTCATTGACTGGAAGGAGCAGAAGGGTCTCAAAGCCGAGGTAGTCACGACCTCTTGGATCTACTCCAACTACAGCGGCGTCGACAACGCGGAGATGGTCCGTAACTGCATCATCGACTACTACGAAAACCACGGCACTCTATGGGTTCTCCTTGGAGGTGACACCGCTGTCGTGCCGGCGCGTGCGGCCTATGCCTACAACGTCGGAAGCGGAAGCGAGAATTCGCCGATCTGTGATCTCTACTACAGCGATCTCGATGGCACGTGGAACGGGGATGGCGACAGTACCTGGGGCGAGATCACGCAGGACGACATTGATCTCTACGCAGACGTCTACGTCGGCCGCGCTCCAGTCAACACCACGGCAGAGGCGTCGCGCTTCGTCACGAAGGTTCTCACATACGAGGGTTCTCCTGCCGGAAACGCGCTTCCCACTGACTACCAGGAAAACATGCTCTTCCTCGCGGAAGTGCTGTGGACCGACCCGTGGACCGATCATGCTATCTGCAAGAACTACATTGACGATGAATCGGTCCCAGGACAGTTCGACCCGATCAAGAAGCTCTACGAGACAAACGGGCTCCTCACGAAATCGCGGACTCTGAGCAATCTCAACGCCGGCCAGAACATCACCAACCACAACGGCCACGCTCACTACAGTGTCCTCTGCATCGGCAGCTCGTCACTCTACCGCTCCGACTTCGACGGCCTGACCAACACGGACAGACAAGGCATCTTCTACACGATCGGGTGCTATCCGGCCGCTCTCGACTACGACTGCATCGCCGAGCACTGGATGAACTCGACGGGCGGTGGTGTGGCGTTCATAGGTAACAGCCGCTATGGATGGGGTTCGCCTGGGGGGCCGGGCAACGGGACGTCGGATCGGTACGACCGTGAGTTCTTCAGGCAGCTGTACAACCACGGTCACGACATCATCGGAGTGGCCCACGCTGCTCACAAGGATGTGTTCGTGAGCGAAGCACGCTCCAACGGCTACACTCGCTACGTTCTCTACGAGCTGAATCTACTGGGTGATCCTGAGATGAGGATCTGGTCGCACGAGCCGTCGACCGCGATGGTCAACTACCCCACCAGCGTTCCGCTCTCGGGTGAGCCGTTCGTTGTCACAGCCCGTGGCGACGATGGAGCTATCGAAGGCGTATCCGTATATCTTCACAATGACGAGATCGACGCTATCTTCACGACGGGGCCTGATGGAATCGCCGTCGTGGACATCGATCCGACAGTCGAGGGCCCCCTCACGATGATGGTGACGGGACCCGACATGCTCCCACACGAAGCAATGCTCGCGGTCGTCGACCAGCCAGCGGACCTGATCGCACCCGACCCCGTCGGTACTCTGATGGCTGCCGATCCGTTCGATCTTGGTGGCCTCGTGGAACTTGACTGGACGGGCTACGCAGTCCCGGGTGACTTCGCGTACTACAAGGTCTACCGTGAACCCACGCCGTTCACGGATGTGTCCGGACTCACGCCCATAGCTTCCTGGCTCCTTGCGCCTGACGGCACGACACTCGACGACACAACGGTGTCGAACGCCGAGCCCTACTACTACGCAGTGGTGGCGGGAGATCTGTGGGGCAACGAAGACCATCTCGTCGATTGCATCGGTCCGATAGCGGCGAGCGTAAACGCCAAGGTGCTTCTGTGGGACGCCGATGACGGTGATATGCCGTTTGACGGAGTGAATGATATCTTCTCTGAGGAGGATGGTACGGAGGCGCCGTGGCTCCAGGCACTCGACTCGATAGGTGAACTCTATGTCCACTCGGAGACGTTGCCCGAAGACCTCAGCCCATTCGACCTCATCATCTATCTGGGAGGAGTCATCAATTTCGGCGGCTTCAACGTATCGATGACGGACGATGAGGCCGCAGCGCTCATCGTCTTCGTGGACGGCGGCGGGAGCCTCTACATTGAGGAACCGAATTTCGGCAGCCAATACAAGTTGAACGGAACCGAGACAACACAGGAACTCTGGGATCGCTTCCACTGCACGTACGCGATGGGCAACCCAAAGACCACCGGAAACGTCCAGTCGCTCGATGGCGGAGCCGGGACTCTCATGGATGGGTTCCACTTCACCTATGACTACCAGGCCGATCCGGATCAGTTCGTCAGCAAGGTCGGGTCCGATGGCGAACCCGGCGGTACCCTGCTTTGGAGCGATCAGAGCATCGAGAGCCGTGGGGCGAAGTACGTCGATTCTGCAACCGGGTCACACCGCTACATGATACCCGTGATCCTCGGAGGCATGACCGGCTCCGGCTATCCGTCTACGCATCTCGAATACGTGACGAGGATCCTCACAGACCTCAGCCTCATCGGCAACACGGGAGTCGCTGACGGCTTTGTTGGACTTCCGAACCGACTCTGCCAGAATGCACCCAACCCGTTCAACCCCACCACAACGATCAACTACGCAGTGGGTCGCGAGGATGCGCGCGTACATCTTGCCGTCTACGACATCGCCGGCAGACTTGTCTCGGTCCTGGCCGATGGGCCGACCACAGCTGGGGACCACATGGTCGTGTGGAACGGGAAGGACTCGCACGGCAACCAGGTCTCATCCGGCGTTTACTTCGTTCGCGCCGTCATCGACGGTTGGGAGGCCTCGCGCAAAATGGTACTTCTGAAGTGATATGGAACGGTCGGTGTCAAGCCGATTGTCCTGGGCACCCCGCGCGGAAGCGTGGGGTGCCTCAGTTTGCAGGAGGAAGCGGTTCTCTTCGACGGTGATCAGACTGATATCCGCGGGTTGGCTACCGCATGCTCATGGGTCCGTCGTGGGGCTGTCTCTGTCTAGCGCCGCGGGTTCGGGAGTGTTCCTACCGCATACTTCAGACGAGGATCCCCCTTCCGTGCCGCTTCCCCCTGTTGTGTGCTGACCTACATCTCCTCTTCGATCGCCATGAGCGCAGCCCAGATAAACCCGGTGAGCTCCCTGGCTACGGCCACGACTGCCTTGTTGGTGTGTTTCCTCTGGCTGAGGTTCCAGAACTTCCTTGAGAGACGGTGCTGCGCCTTCACCGCGATAGCAACTACCTCCGGATTCTGACCCTGCCTTCTCCTCTTGAGGATGAGGTCGGCTCCTGCACGGTGCCGGTAGTGCCAGGCAGACTCGACGAGGACTCTCCTGAGGAAGGAGTTGCCGGCCCTTGTAATGGGACCCCGGCGCTCGACGTCGCCGCTTGAGCGCTCCGAGGGTATGAGCCCGGTGTATGCCATCAGTCCTGATGGCGATGGGAAGCGGCGTATGTCCCCGATCTCCGTGAGCAGTGTCATGGCTGTGAGAGTCTTAATGCCCCTGAAGCACCGCAGAGCATCCGCTCCTCTCCGCCACGGCAGCATCTGCGAGAACCGCTCGATCTCAGCGTCCATGCTCCGCTGTTGAGTCTCAAGGTACTCGAGGTGCTCGAGATGCATGCCGGCCACCGTCCGGAGTGGACCATCTAGCTCGTATCTGAGTTGTCCGAGCCACGCTCTGTGCTTCTTCGTCCAGTTGCTCTTTGTACCGTGGAAGTGGTATCCGTGTGTGGCAAGTACACGGACGATGCGGTGCCTGAGTCTGGTGATCTCCCCCTGCACTGCAAGGCGTGCTCTTACGAGTTGTCTGACGGCTTCCTGCTCTTCGTTGGGAACCGCTATGGGTGTGAGGTGTCCGCTCCTGTAGAGCTTGGCCAGGCGGATCGCATCGAGCTTGTCCGTTTTCCGTCGGTCTCCCGGCTTTCTGGGTATGAGGCTCGGTGCAATGACCTCACAGTGGAAGCCGTCCCTGCCGAGTGCACGCTGCAGGACGTAGCCTGCTCCGGACGCCTCATAGCAGCTTCTGGGAGTACCATCCTGGCTCAGTCGTCTGAAGAACTTCCTGACCGCATTGAGATCGCCTCTCATGCGGACAACCTCGGGATCGTGCGAGTCACCATACAGGACTGCCGCCGTGATCGAGCTCTGGTGCACGTCCAGTCCCACCCAGATCTGATCTGTGCTATACTGCTCCATGGTCGGGCTCCTTTCTGAGAGCTTGCCTCTCATGTGGCTCTGGTCCGCAACGACCAACCCACGATAAAGGATCGAGCCCGACCGTTCCATATGGTCTAGCGCAGTCGAATCGAACACAGTTGACGTAGTGAAGCCCCCGTCATCCGGCGGGGGCTTCACTGTGATCCAGGTGTGTCACGCATGAGGACGGTACGATTCTGGGTGCTCGCACTGAAGGGTAGTACGTGTCCGGGCGGTCATCCGCCTGCTTCTAGAAGTAGTAGTTGACCCCTACTGTCACCGTGGTGAGTTTCCTGTCGGGACCCTCGTCCCAACCAAGGAGCATCACCGAGGCACGCCCCTCGATTCCGAGACCGATGAAGGGCGGCACGATCTCCACACCGACGCCGAGTTCGCCGCCGTACTTGAACTCCTTCGCACCGTGGTCCTCGAACTCCACGAAGTTCACACCCGCGATACCGAACGTCCTCAGGCCAGGCCCACTCACTCCGCCAATCAGAAGGTTCGCACCGAAAACACTGTATGTGTCGCCATCGAAAACGATATCAAGATCCTGCTCGTCCCACAGATCGCGGGGCGACTTCTGGTTGACGGACACGTAGTACGCTTCGAAGCCAACGAGGGGTATCGCAGGAAGCATCTTCACCCTCGCCCCAACGATCGATCCCATCTCTGTATCCGTCTCTATCGGCATGCTCATACCGCCGTACACGCCGACGCCGATGTTCAGAAGGCCCGCGTGAGTTGTCGCGGCGCCGGCAAGAAGCAGCGAAAGTGACAGTATGACAAGTGATATTCTCATTCTCGCCTCCCGCACGTCGGAATCTAAGTAGCTCGATCAACGCAAGTCAGTATGGGGGCTCTGTACAAGCCCTGACTGCAGCGTTCGCTTACTCGCCCAAGATCGCCTCAAGTACAACCTCGACAGCCTTCTCGAGCTGTGCGTCGTGGCCGCGACTCGCCTCT
>JAUWBY010000153.1 GCA_030609605.1 Candidatus Eiseniibacteriota bacterium | reverse complement strand
CCGGACGAAATCGCGGCGAAGATCTACGACTGCAACGACGACCCCGCGCTCCTCTGGTGCGTCGACTTCTCCGACTGGTGCGCCGACCCCTCCTGCGACGGCCAGGTGACATCAGTCGAAGATCCGCCCGAGGCAGCCCCTGTGAGCTGGGGCCGGATCAAGAGCCTGTACCGCTAGCGCATTGAGCTACGATCGTCCTGCTGCTACCGATACAGCACCTTGATCGACGACCAGGTCAGGTGATCCACTGCGGACGGTCCGCGTGGATCGTAGCCCGGCGTGCCGTAGTCACCGAGTCCGTACGTGTAGACGTCCTCCTCGTGCCAGGAGCTACCTATGTTGTTGTCGCCACCCCAATCGTAGTACATCGACGCGCCGTTGGGATCCGGCCAGTTGGGGCCGCCATCGTAGGTGATGTGATCCACAAGCTGGCTCTGATTGTCATTGATGTAGATCTCGTCATCGCCGTTCGCGAGGATGAAATCCGACCACTCGTAGTCAGCCGCAACTCCTCCGTTCTCGGCGATATTGGCGTTGCGGGCAAAGACGACGAAACCGTGCGCGGGAACGATGACGTGCTCCGCCACGTAGAAATCGTCCGAGCTGATATCGAAGATGAAGTAGTCGTACATGTCGACGGGCGAGCTGCCTGAGTTGTAGATCTCAAACCACTCCCCGTCGCCATCCGCGACTGCATACGGATTCTGCATGATCTCTGTAATGATGAGATCCGCAGAGGTGGGGACTGCTGCCAGCAGCGCGACGGCAACCGTAATAGCAAGAATCCTCATACCACTGCCTCCTTCCCGAGTTCCATGACGCTGTCCTGCGCTCCGGGAAGCAGTATGCGATCCGCGGGTATCCGCTACCGGCTCCGCACGGGAAACTCAGACACCATCACTCATCGACCTTCTTCAGCCAGATCTCCTTCCAGAAGAAAAAGCAGCTGCGGTCACACCCTTCCCTGCCATAAATGCCATGACCGTGGCAGATTCCTCCTTCGAGGATCACTGTGCGGCTGATCTTCTGCATCACGTGGTTGTGCTCATCGAGGATCTGACGGACGGGCTTCAGCACACGGAACCGGCGACCACAGTACTCCTCCATCGGACGGAGGAACTTGAGCCCCCCGTTCTTGCCGTTCTCATCGAGCGTCGCAATGATCTCTTCCGGGGTCAGCACCTCAATCAGGTCACCGGCCTTGAGACCCATGTGCATGCGTCGGGGAATCGCAGGAGCCGAGGTTCCGTCGTCCAGTTCCTCCCATTTCATCCACCCTCCGTACGGCTCAGGCGGGGTATTCGTGGTGCGTGCCATGATGGCGCGCGTGCGTCTCCTTAGCCCCATGGCCTTGGCGCGCACGAAGCGAAGAGCGTGCTCGATGGAGTTGAGAGGAACAAGGGCGTCGTCCATCCATCGGAGCTGGCAGAGCTCCCACGTGGGCTCGGGGGACTCGTCGGTCACGATCGCCGCATCCGTGATCTGATCGGAAATCGAACGCTCCCGCACCAGATCCACTTGAGACCTCCAGTTCTTCTGTCACGAGTCAGCGTAATGGCAGGCGGTACTGCATTTCGGATATGGGAGGATGGGGGTGGATGAGCCGCGGACCCCACTCCCCCCGTGCCGGGAGGTACCCTCAGGGAACCACTCACATTGAGACTAGCACTATATGTGGAAGATATCAAGGAGATATTATGTCGGGAAATCACCTCCGAGCGCGGGCGCAGAATCACCTATTGGCACCGTGTTTGCAGTTGTTCAGGCAGCGCCTCATCGTCTATACTCGGAATGTTGTCAATGTCATACTCGTGGAGGCAAGAGACGAATCATGAATGTGCTGGTACTTAACTGCGGCAGTTCTTCCGTGAAATTCCAGCTGGTGAACCCCGCCGGCAAGCGGGCTCTCGCGAAGGGCATCATAGAAGAGATCGGATCGCGCAAGGCCCTCCTCACCTGCCAGGTCAACGGAAGAGACGACATCAAGAAGGCCCTCAAGGTCCCGAATCATGATGCCGCGATCAGACTCGCGCTTTCCACTCTTCTTCACCCGGAGTACGGGGTGATCTCCGACCCGTCCGAGATCGATGCTGTTGGACACAGGGTGGTGCACGCCGGAGAGGAGCTGACCGACTCCGTTCTCATCACGAACGATGTCATAGAGATCATTCGTTCCTGCATCAAGTTCGCGCCACTTCACAATCCGCATAACCTCTGCGGCATAGAGATGGCCATGGAACTTCTGCCCGGCATCCCCCAGGTTGCCGTGTTCGATACTGCATTCCATCAGCAAATGCCGCCTGAAGCATACATATATGCTCTACCTCTGACGGCCTACACACAACTTGGAATAAGGCGTTACGGATTCCACGGCACTTCTCACAGATTCGTCGCCACGGCAGCCGCGAAGAAACTCGGTCGACCGCTCGAAGAACTCAAGATGATCACGTGTCATCTCGGTAACGGCGCGAGCATGGCGGCTGTCAAGGGCGGGGTGTCGGTAGAAACATCGATGGGCTTCACGCCACTCGAGGGACTCGTGATGGGCACGAGGAGCGGCGACATAGATCCCGCGGTCGTGCTCTACCTGATAGAACACGAGGGACTCGGAACCGACGAGGTGAACACACTTCTCAACAAGCAGAGCGGGCTTCTGGGATTGTCCGGCATCAGCAACGACATGCGCGAGATTCTCACCGAGGTCGAACAGGGCAACGAGGATGCCGCGCTGGCCGTCGATGTGTTCTGCCATCGCATTCTGAAGTACGTTGGTTCCTACGCCGCCGTAATGGGTGGGCTGGACGCGCTTGTGTTCACCGGAGGCATCGGCGAAAACGCCCCGCAGATAAGAGAGAAGGTCTGCGCAGGGCTGGAATTCCTCGGTATCAAGCTCTCCAAGGCGAAGAACCAGCGCAACGCAACCAGTATTGGATCGGGTCCAACGGCGGTTCTCGTCATCAACACGAACGAGGAACTGGCGATCGCGCAGGACACGCGCCGCATTCTGAGAGAGATGGGCGGACCGAAGAAGAAGCAATCAGAGAAGCGGAACTCGGCGTTCCCGAAAGCGTTGCCGAACTGAGGAAGCCAAACGCGCTGACGCGAAGCTCCATAACAGCGACCATCACGAGAACAGCCCGGACCAGTCGGCCCGGGCTGTTCTCTTCTTCGTCGGCGTACGACCAGAGGCCGCGGCGCCTGGACGCACTTCTGGTGCCGGTGCCTAGATGTAGTCCTCGTACTCAGGAACGTACATCAACGACTTGATGTGTTCGTGCAGATCCTTCGGCCGCGGCAGGGCAGCAAGTCCCTGCTCATATGCGATCTCGGCCACTGCCGTGGCGATCTTCGCGGAGACCTCGCGAATGCGCGACAGAGCCGGATAGACACGCCCCAGCTTGAGATCGTCTTCCGAGGCCTCTGCAGCAAGTGCCTTCGCCGCCGCGTAGAACATCTCACCGGTCACGCGTGACGACTCACACGCTACGATACCGAGTCCCACGCCCGGGAATATGTAGGCGTTATTGCCCTGGCCGGGCACGAACGTCTTGCCGTTCAACTCTACGGGCTTGAACGGGCTGCCACTTGCGTAGATCGCCCGTCCGTTCGTGTAGGTATAGGCTTCCGTCGGAGTGCACTCGGCCTTGTGTGTCGGGTTCGAGAGCGCAAAGACGATTGGTCTCTCGTTCATCTCCGCCATCGTCTCGAGCACTTCCTTGGTGAACGTACTTGGCTGCGCCGACGCTCCTATTATGGCAGTCGGCTTGATGGCCTTCACGACCTCGAGGAAATCCGTCATGTGCTCATGGTCGTGCGCGAACGGCAGGTGCACGGCGCTGAGATTGTCGCGGCCCTTCACAATGAGACCGTCAATGTCGAAGTACCAGAACAGCTCCTGCGCCTCCTTCTCCGAAAGCCCCTCCGAGACCATTGCGGCAACGATCTGCTTGCCGCAACCCATTCCGGCCTCGCCGGCCCCAAGGAACAGGAGTTTCTGTTCGGTGAGCTTGCCGCCCGTGATTCTGAGCGCGCCTAGAAGCCCTGAGAGAATCACGCTCCCAGTCCCCTGAATGTCGTCATTGAACGTGCAGATCTTGTCTTCATATTTCTCGATCAAGGGAAACGCCGTCGGATTGGCGAAGTCCTCAAATTGGATGAGCGCGTGCGGGAAGACCGAAGTCGCAGCCGTGATGAACTCGTCAACGAAGTCGTAGTACTCATCACCACGGAGACGCCGCTTCTTCGTGCCAATGTAGAGAGGATCATTCAGGAGTTCTTCATTGTCCGTCCCGACATCGAGTACGACGGGAAGGCAATCTGCGGGATGTATGCCGGCGCACGCAGTATAGAGCGACAGCTTGCCCACAGGGATTCCCATACCGTTGGCGCCGAGATCACCCAGCCCGAGGATGCGTTCACCATCAGTCACAACGATGACGCGGACATCGACGAGTGGCCAGTTTCTGAGGACATCGGCCATACGGCCTCTGTGCTTTTCGGCGATGAAACAGCCGCGCGTTCTGCGGAAGATGTGTCCGTACTTCTGACAGGCCTCGCCGACCGTCGGAGTATAGATGATCGGCATCAACTCCTCGAGATTCTCCAGGATCACGCGGTAGAAGAGGGTCTCGTTTCTGTCCTGCAGCGACAGCACGTGGATATACCGGCCGAGGTCAGTGTCCTTCCTCCGGTAGTTCTCCACGACGCGGTCGACCTGTTCCTGCATCGTGTGAACGTGCGGCGGAAGGAGCCCCCTGAGTCCGAGGAGTTCTCTCTCGTCCTCCGTGAAAGCCGTGCCCTTGTTGAGACCTGCGTTGCGCAGTAGCTCCATCCCCGTAGGAATCGAGGTCGTGCTCATCCGTATGAGCCTGCGCCGTTTCCTTGCCACTTTCCCACCCTCCTCGTTGCGGAAGACATCTCCGGGAGATAGCCCGAACCCACTTGGGCCCGGGCTATCATTGACAACCTGTCCGCTGCTACCGGATGCCGCAGCGCCTATATGTAGTCCTCGTACTCCGGATAGTACATCTGAGACTCGATGTACTCACGCATATTCTCAGGCTTCGGCCTGCGAGCAAAACCTCTCTCGTGAGCGATCTCAGCGACTGTGGTCGCTATTGCCGCAGAGACCTCACGGATCCGCGTCAGCGCCGGGTAGACACGGTCGAGAGCGAGATCCTCTTCGGTGACCAGTCCAGCCAGCGTCTTCGCGGCTTCAAAGAACATCTCATCGGTCACGCGCGATGACTCACACGCGATGATTCCCAGACCGACGCCGGGGAAGACGTACGCGTTGTTGCCCTGGCCCGGCACGTGAGTCACGCCGTCAAGCGTGACGGGATCGAACGGACTCCCGCTTGCAAAGATGGCACGCCCCTTGGTCCAGGTGTAGGCCTGCTCCGCCGTGCACTCCGATTGCGAAGTCGGATTCGAGAGCGAGAAGACCAAGGGTCTCTCGTTCAGCTCGGCCATGGCCTCGACAATCTCCTGGGTGAACTTGCCGGGTTGTCCGGAAACACCGATGATCCCCGTAGGTTTGAGAGCCTTCACCGCCGCCAGAAGATCCGGCATCGGCTCATGCTCGTGCGCATAGGGCAACTTGTGCGGCGCCAGATCCGTCCGGCTCTTGATTACGAGTCCCTTCGAATCGACGTGCCAGGACCTTTTCCTTGCCTCGGCCTCGGGTAAGCCTTCCGCGATCATGGCTGACGTGATGAGATTCGCTATGCCGAT
>JAUWBY010000316.1 GCA_030609605.1 Candidatus Eiseniibacteriota bacterium | reverse complement strand
GTTCATCTTGTCATACATCCCCTCGCCGGCGCGGTTGATCTCTCCCTCAATGGTCAAGGCTGGGAACTTGTTCGGAACCACGCGCACCTGCCAGCCGGGTGTGTCCGGCTTGGTCCCGGGATCCCTGTATGAGAGCACTTCCGCAGGGGTCTTGTCCTCATTCCCGTAGCAGAACGGACAGAAACCTCCACGCCGCTCCTCTGGAACGTGGACGAAATCGGTCGGTCGTTTTCCCCGCTCGGTGGCAATGATAACCCAGCGTCCCAACACGGGGTCCTTTCTGAGCTGCGGCATCGGTCTCCTCGCTCTTGTCCCAACGGAAGCGGGCCGACTTGCTTGCGACCCTGAGGCCGAGAAGGATACCCGGCTCCGTCGCATCAGTCAAGCCACTGGGGATACTACCACTTGCCTCGCCTCTTCAACTCATCGACGATCTGCCTCACGTCGCGCGCGCGCTCACGCGGACAGACGAGCGTCGCCTCCGGCGTATGGACGATAACGAGATCACTCACACCGATCGCGGCCACGACTCCGCTCTCCGCGCGGACGATGCAATCGGCCGTATCGACGAGTACCGCCTCACCCGAAACGGAGGAACCGTCTTCACCCGGCTCCCATACGCGTCCGAGCGCAGACCAAGCACCCACATCGTCCCAGCCGAAGTCCGACGGAACGACGATCACGTTGTCCGAGCGTTCCATGACCCCGTAGTCAACCGAGATAGCCTGCACAGAATCGTAGTACTCCGCGATCTGAGATTCGAAAGCCGCATCTTCCGGATCCGCCGTCACGCCGCCCAGAGCTTCGGCCACATCAGGAAGGAGACCTGTCACAGCATCAAGGAACCGTTCGGCTCGCCACACGAACATCCCGCTATTCCAGTAGTAGCCACCCTTGTGGAGAAAAAGCCGCGCCGCTTCGGCGTCGGGCTTCTCGGTGAACCTCCGGACGAGCAGAGCCCCTTCCGTAGCGGCGGGGTCCCCGGCCTCGATGTAACCGTATTCGGTCTCCGGTCGCGTGGGCACGATGCCGAGCGTAACTAGAGCATCCTCCGTGCTCGCTGCTTCGATGGCGTGCTCGAGCGCGTCACGAAACGCCTTATCGTCACCGATGACATGATCGGCCGGGAGCACGACCATGATCGCATCCGGATCCTCACGCACCAGGATATGAGCGGCGAGAGCGATCGCCGGCGCAGTGTTCTTCCCAACTGGTTCGCCGATGATGCGCGCGTCCGGAACACCTGCTAGTTCCGCAGCCATCAGGTCTCGGAGAAGCGCGCTGGTAATCGCAAGCACCCTCTCAGGAGGCGCGATGGGTGCGACGCGAACGAGGGTGCGCGCGAGCAGCGATGCGTCACCACCGATAGACAGAAGCTGCTTCGGCCGCGAGCGTGTACTCATCGGCCACAGCCTCACACCCCATCCTCCAGCGAGTATTACTATGTGAGTCACAATCCCTCCGTGGCGGCAACGGTCACGACACTCTCTCGAGACAATAGTCCACAAGCTCACCCAAGACCTCTACGTCGTCTCCCACGGAAGCGAGCGAGGAACGCGCCTCATACACAAGCTTCTCCGCCATCCTGCGCGCACCATCAACTCCATGCAGAGCCACGAAGGTCAGCTTCCCCTGATCCTTGCGGAGATCTTTGCCGACAACTTCCTCATCCCCCTCCACGTCGAGGATGTCATCGACGATCTGGTAGACAAGCCCAAGTTTGCGTGCATAGAGCGCAACTCCATCGATCCGGCTCTGCTCCGCTCCGAGCAGCGTGCCCCCGGTCGTGGCGGCCACAACGAACAGCGCGCCCGTCTTGCGGCTCTGAATGTACTCTACGGTTCCAGAATCAACCCGGCCCTCGCGCGAGGACTCCAGGTCCACGTGCTGACCGCCGACCATGCCATATGAACCGACAGCCATCGCAAGATCCCTCACGGCCGCCGCCACAGAACTCCCTGACGCACCGACGCTTTCGCCATTATCGGCGATGAGACCAAAGGCGTGCATGAGAAGCGCATTGGCCGCAAGAACGGCCGTCGCGACACCGAACGCCCTGTGGACCGTCGGCCGACCTCGACGCATCAAGGCATCGTCCATCGAGGGCAGATCATCCAGAACGAGTGAACAGCAGTGCACGTACTCGATCGCACACGCCGATCTGACAATGAGGTCAGGATCGAATCCGAGCGAGCGAGCCGCAGCGAGTGCCAAGATCGGGCGGAGACGCTTCCCACCACCGAGCACGGAGTACCTGATCGCCTCGTGGATCAGAGCAGGGTACTCTCCCTCAGCCGGAAGCCACTCGTCGAGCGCTGTCTCCATCGCTTCGCGCTCTGTCACCAACAGGCCCGCAATATCCAATCCCTCAACTCCTCAGGTAGCCGGTCCAGAACCGTGCAGGGGTGCCCCCGCGTCTCAGAAACCTCGCAGCATTGAGTAGTAGATGGCCTCAGTGTGAAGCGTCACCCCGTCCCAGTCATAGGTCTCGAGAACGTGCCGGTGAGCACGCGTCCCCATCGCTTCGCATCGCTCCCGGCTCTCGAGCAGCGTCCCAAGCTTGCCGGCAAGATCCTGTACGTCGCCCTTCCTGAACGTCTCGCCGCAATCACCGATGACCTCCAGGTTCTCCGGGATATCGCTGGTCAGACAGCAGTTCCCGAAGCTCATCGCCTCCAGAAGTGC
>JAUWBY010000320.1 GCA_030609605.1 Candidatus Eiseniibacteriota bacterium | reverse complement strand
GCCATGATCTTCTGCGAGAGCGCCTGGTAGCGGCCCATGCTTATCGACTGGATCTCGATATCACTGTGATTCTCGTTGAACTCCGCCACGAGTGCGTCAAGCGCGTCGCCGAGCGGTCCCCCCATGGCGTGCCAGAACTGCAACCGGACGATGCCGTCGTCGGCACCGTTGTCTCCACCACCGCACCCTGCCAGCGAGATCGCGAGGACGGACACCGCCAGGAGAATCCACAGTAGCCTGAACTTCATCTCGATTCCTCCATCAGCTAATCTTCAAGGCCCGACGTGGCCATGCGTCCGCTAGCCCTTAAGGCCCGACGTGGCCATGCTCTGGATTATCTGCTTCTGCGCAAAGAAGTAGGCAATGATGAGGGGCGCCACCGAGAACGCGGCCGCCGCCATCATCAGTTCGTGGCTGGTCCCCTGCTCCTGCGAGAAGCGGGCAAGACCGACCTGGAGCGGTCGCACTTCCGGTGTGTTCGTCATCACCAAAGGCCAGAGGAACGAGTTCCACGTTCCCACGATCGTGAAGATGACAACTGCGACGAGCACTGCCTTGGACAGAGGGAGCATGACCCGCCAGAGGAATGCGAATCTGCTGCAGCCGTCGATGATCGCAGCGTCGTAAAGGTCGTTGGGGATCGTCTTGAAATGCTGTCTCAACAGGAAGATGCTGAATATGTGAGCAAACCACGGGACGATCAGAGCCTGATAACTGTCTATCCATCCAAGCTTCACGAGGATGATATAGGAGGGAACCAGGTAGACGGGCTGCGGCACCATCATCATCGACAGGAAGATGAGGAAGATATTGTCTCTCCCCCAGAACTTCATACGCGCGAAGGCGTAGGCAGCCAACGAGGATGTCACGAGAACGCCCATCACTACGAAGACGGTGATCAGGATGGTGTTGAAATAGTATCTGGCAAACGGAGCCTGGCTCCAGGCCTCCGCGTAGTTCCGGAAGCGGAAACGAATCCTGTCCGCGACCGCGCTCGACGCAACCGTGCGTTCCTGCTCTCCGTCCACCGACCTCACGTCTATGGTCCCCGCCTCCTCATCCTGCGAGACAACGTAGACTTCTTCCCACGTCCCGTCCGCCCGTTCAGCGAAGTGCCCCGTAGGAATCCACGTGGGAGGGAACTGCAAGATCTCGAGAGGAGACTTGAGAGAGGTTGAGATCATCCACCAGAACGGTACGACCATGAGCACGACACCCACGGCAAGGGCAGCGTAGACAGTGGCCCTGCCCGCACCGCGTCTCGTGCGGTAGCCCGCGTTGAGTTCTCTGTCGTGTAGTGTCGCTGTCTGTTCCATGTGTCCCGTTCGATCTCTGCCGGCGGCTGCCGCGCCGCCGTGCCTCGCTAGTAGTAGACTCTGCTCTCAACGAGTCGCCGCTGCATAAGAGTCAGCGACAGGATAATGAGGAAAAGAATCAGCGCTACCGCGCTCGCGTAACCCATATTCCCACCCGCGTCGAACCCCTTCTCGAAGAGGTAGTAGACGATGACCTTCGTTGTGCCCATTGGGCCGCCAACCGGTGGACCCGTCATCAGATAGATCTGTGTGAAGACCTGGAACGAAGTAATGGTCGTGGAAAGGAGCACGTAGAACGTCGTCGGGGACAGAAGCGGCCACGTGACCCGCCAGAACACCCCGCGCGGGTTCGCGCCGTCTATCCTGGCTGCCTCGTAGTACTGGTCCGGTATGTTCTGCAGCCCGGCGAGGAAGATGACTATGTTGTAGCCGATGCCCCGCCATATCGCGACGATGATGACGGCGATGAGAGCGAGACTCGGCCCCGAAAGAGCTGCCGGCCACCAGCTCCACCCGAGACCGGACGCCATCATCTCAAAGATGCCCCGTGGCTCTTCGAGCCACAACATCGCGTTGCCGCCGAGGACCTCGAAGATATAGTTCAAGAGCCCCAGTCGTGGGTGGAATATCCACTTCCACACCATGGATATGGCAACGAGTGATGTCACCACGGGCAGAAAGAAGACCGTTCTGTAGAAACCGAGCGCCCGGATCTTCTGGTTCAACAGCACCGCCGCCAGAAGCGAGAGGAAGAGACTGGCGGGGACGACGCCTGCGACGTAGTAGCCCGTCGTTCCCAGCGAACTGAAGAACGTCGGATCCTGGAACAGCTTGATGTACTGCGCCAGCCCGACGAATCCACGAATCCGGCCCATCTTGACGTCGAAGAAGCTCAGTATGAACGCCGATGCGATCGGGACCATCCGGAAGATCACCACAACGATCCCGGCGGGCACCAGATAGAGCACCGCCGTGAGCGGATCCATGAACTTCTTGCGTCTGAGATTCTCGAGCCAGGTCATCGCCTGTCCTTGCATCCCCGTCGGCCACGCAGCTCCTGATCGCACGAAGCGATGGCAGACACTACCAGTCGTGCTGCTCCATCATGACCTCGATCGATTCCCCGTCGGTCATCGTGATCAGATTGCCGTAGTCCGGATCCGCCCCGCGGGACGTATTGGGGAACACCCTGTCCGTGACGAAGTAGTCGGCGTCAACGGCGCGGCAGCCCTGAAGCACCACTTCTTTCTCGAGCGCAGTTTCGACCATTGCATTCGAGATGAGGGCGACCCGCGGCGACACGTTCTCGAGCCACAGCTC
>JAUWBY010000312.1 GCA_030609605.1 Candidatus Eiseniibacteriota bacterium | reverse complement strand
ACTCATTGATCTTGTGATTGTCGCTGTACATGACATCGACGACGGCGGGGATGAGCGCCGCCCTGGCAGCGGCCGACGTGAGATAGGAGTGCACGCTGCAGGTCCCGATGTGCTGGTGGTATATCCGCACCGGCTGGTTGTTATGCGGATATGACTGGAAGGTCATCACATCCTGGACCCAGCGCGTGACAGCGCCGACCGCCCCGTTATCGAGCGTGTTCTGCTCGCTCTTCCAGAGAACCGAGCAGGTGTCGAGGTACGTCCTCAGGAGAGGATACCCGTGGTCGCTGTGGTTCATCAGGAAGTCCCGCCAGAACACGCCGGTCGGTGGGGCCACGGGAGACCCGGTGTCGGGATTGATGTAGTACGGGGTCTCCTTGTGCAGCTTGGGATGCACGACGTACCAGTAGTACACGTCGCGAGGAAGCTCGAACTCGTGTGTTTCTCCCGCCTCAAGGACTCTGTAGCTGATCGTCGAGTAGTAGTCCTCGCCGGCGTAGTCCACGATGTCTGCATACGCGAGATGGTCGTCGGCCGCGTAGAGCGACTCGACGTTCTCGACGAGCACGCCCGGGTCCATCGAGCCCGCGAGTACCTCGGGGGCAATGTGGGCCACTTCGAAGCAGATCTCGTCCACGTACGCGGGCTCCGCGCTCAGAATCAGCCCCGCGTACAGGTTCTGATCGATTTCACTGAGCTGGAGGAGATTCTCCCGGAGAGCAGTGCGCAGCCAGCCGGGAGCGAGGGCCACGGCAGCCTCGGCGTCGGGCGTGAGCTCTCCGGCCGCAGCCGACACGTCGATCTGGTGCGCCGGATACTGGAGAGAGAAGCAGCACTCCTCCCCTGCCGGAACGAGATCGGTCACGTAGGTGGAATCGATCAGCACCCATTCCGCCCGTGTGTTCGTCGCCACCAACACAAGACTCACGAGAACAAGGAGAAACAGCAGCCTGTGCCCGCGAAGCGAGCTGTCCATTGTCATCACCTCCTGCGGCATCCCGGCCCGCGGAGCGCCTCTCTCAGGTGTCCATCCCTGCGAGTGGAGACTCTCACGGCCGGAAGGCCTGCCGCTGTGTGGACACGCCTGCTACTTCAACACAAGGCACTTCCTCGCCGCGCTCACGCCACCGGCGGTGATCCGGTAGAAGTAGAGGCCCGAACTCACCTCGCCCGCGTCCCACAGGACGTTGTGGTCGCCGGCCTGTCTGACACCGTCAACCAGCGTCTCCACGAGCCGGCCGTCAACGCTGTAGACCCGGAGAAGCACCTGGCCCTGCTGCGACAGCGTGTACGAGATGGTCGTCACAGGGTTGAAGGGATTGGGACAGTTCTGACGGAGGGCGACCCTCACGAGCTCCGTCCCTTCGTCGATGCCGGTCGCAACGTGGTCGCACGTGAAGACGACCTCTCTGGTCGCGCCTTCCGGGAGCGCCGGCTGTCCCTGATACCATGCGTACAGGAGAACGAAATCGTCTTCCACGACGGCACTGATGGCATCTGTGGAAACGATGCTGACATTCTCCGCCCGGAACGGCAGGATCGTCGCGGGGTGACGCTCCCCCCACTTGCTCGTGTAGCCGGGGCTTCCCTCTCTGTTCATGGTCATTCTGAACGTGATGGTGTCACGCGTGGCGCCCTCGCTCGTCGTGAGTTCTGTGTCAAAGAGCGGTTCCCGATAGACACCCTCGTGCGACATCCTGACCAGCATCCCCGGGTCTCCGTAGAGAGCGGAGCCGTTGAGATCGGGCGGGCTCGCTCCGGGCGTCCCGTTCAGCATGTCGAATCTCAGCGCCTGGTTCGCGAGGTAGTACGCCTCCGCCCAGGTGTACTGCCTAGCCGCCTTGTAGAAGTACGCCTTCGTGCCGCCGTGCTGATGGGAGGTGCCGCCCTCGTACATCACGTAGCCGGTGTACTGGTACGCTCCGCCCGTGTGGATCCAGGAAGGCACCATTGAGCTGCCGCTCAGGATCTTGCCGATGTTGCAGTTCCCGAGCCCGAAGTAGATCATCGGATGGTCCGAGTTGATGTTGAAGTTCGCCCCACTGTAGGGATCCCCGTAGACCTGGCCGCTGCTCGAGCGGAAGAACCCCTCGAGGCCTGAGGTGGGGTAGTGCATCTGCCACATGTTGTGGTCGCCGTGTCCGCTCGTGTACATGATGTCGACCGGGTCGGAGTCGAATATGGGAATGCCCCTGTTGATCATGCCTACCAGCCACTCGGTGCGGTCGGTGGGACCGTCGGTGTGACTCGTAGTAGCGAGGGAGTCCGGGTACTTGACGTAGTACAGCCCGTACGTCGCCTCGTTTGTAGCGATGCCCTGGGTGTAGTAGGCCAGATCGCAGGAGCTGGTCCCGCCGAGCACCGTCTTGACGTCGAACCCGGTGGGCCCGGTAACGAGCCTGAGCGCATCGTCGGAATTGTACCCGGTCACGATTCCCCAGATGGCGTCGCAGTAGTTGTCGCCGTCCAGGCTCCGCATGAAGGGCCAGACCGCGTTCTGCACGAAGCTGGCCGAGGCGGTGCCCAGTTCGCAGACGAAGCCGACGTGCGTCGGTCGGAAGGCCGAAAGCTCCGTCTGCACGTCGTACGGAGTAGAGGTCCAGATGAATAGCTGTCCCGAGTACCGTGCCAGGAGTGAGTCTGCCACCGCGGCCCACTGCGCGTCGTCGTACGTCGACTGCTTGATGAGGACCGCGTAGGCCATCCCTCGTTCGCCGCGGACACCGGCACACGTTTCCACGGAGCTGTGTATCGCCACGTCATGCGCCTGTGCAGAAAG